>JBFWYF010000046.1:0-16983 GCA_050186685.1 Pirellulaceae bacterium | reverse complement strand
ATGCCCGGCGCCCAAGGTTGCCAGGTGCGCTGGTTGCTCGGTGCCGCCGATGGAGCGCCGACGTTCGCCATGCGCCAGTTCGAAGTCGCGCCAGGCGGTTTTACGCCGCTCCATCGCCATCCATATGAACACGAGGTATACGTGCTGGAAGGAGAAGGCGTCGTGCTGGAAGGGGACCGCGAACACCCCCTGGTGCCCGGCGTCGTGGTCCTGGTGAAGCCCGACGAGGTCCATCAATTCCGCAATGTGGGACCGCATCCGCTGAAGTTCCTGTGCCTCATTCCGAACTCGGCCGCACAACCATCCGCCGCCCAATTGCCGGTCGCGCCGCCCGAATGTGGTACGTCCTGAGGGAAGCCAGGCATCGTCCATGAAGCAATCTTCCGGTGCGAATCCTGCCGACCGCGTCGCCGAACTGCGGCGCGTGATTCAGCATCATGACCGCCGTTACTACGTTGATGCGGCCCCAGAGATTTCGGATCTGGAGTACGATCGGCTGGTCCGGGAACTGGTGGAATTAGAGGCGGCACATCCCGAGCTGCGCGACCCCGACAGCCCGACGCAGCGTGTCGGCGATCAGCCGGTCGATTATCTGCCGTCGGTGCCGCACCGATTGCCGATGATGTCGATCGACAACACGTACAGTGTCGACGAATTACGAAGCT
This sequence comes from Pirellulaceae bacterium, assembly GCA_050186685.1. Lineage (GTDB taxonomy): Bacteria > Planctomycetota > Planctomycetia > Pirellulales > Pirellulaceae > CAZFLF01. The sequence goes on along the minus strand of JBFWYF010000046.1, from coordinate 16,318 downwards.
GGGCCGCTCGGACGATGAAACTGCTGCCGGCCGAGACCCTCGAATGGGTCGTCGAACTGAAGATCGATGGCGTCGCCGTGTCGCTCGTGTACGAGGATGGATTGCTCGTGCGCGGTGTGACTCGAGGCAATGGCCAGGTCGGCGATGATATTACCCACAACATTCGCACCATCCATGACGTCCCGCTACGACTGAAGGGGCAGGATGTGCCGCGCGTGCTCGAAGTCCGCGGCGAAGTGTACATGTTGAACGCCGACCTCGTGAAGCTGAATGAACAGCAGCAGGCGAAGGGGCTCCCAGCGTTCGCCAACACACGAAACGTGACGGCAGGCAGCGTGCGGATGCTGGATCCGCGCATCTGTGCCGCGCGGCGGCTGCGTTTGTTCTGTCATGGCGTGGGTTACTGTGAGGGGCTGCAGGCCGCGACGCATACCGAGTTCCTGCAACAGATCAGCGGCTGGGGGCTGCCCGCGACACCGAATGTTGCGAGCTTCCTCCAATTCGACGATGTCGTCACACACTGCGAACAGGTCATCGAAAACCTGCACAACCTGGATTTCGAGATCGACGGACTGGTCATCAAGGTGAACCGGTTCGATCTGCGCCAACGACTGGGGGCCACATCCAAGAGCCCGCGCTGGGTAGTCGCGTACAAATTCGAAAAGTATGAAGCGACTACGCGGCTATTGCGGATCGAGGTCCAAGTGGGCAAGACGGGTACGATCACACCTGTCGCGGAATTGGAGCCCGTCGAAATCGCCGGCACGATGGTCAGCCGCGCCAGCCTGCACAATGCCGACGAGTTAACCCGCAAGGATATCCGGGTCGGAGACGTGGTCGTCGTCGAGAAAGCCGGCAAGATCATCCCACATGTAGTACGGGTCGAAAAGCACGAAAGAAAGGGTGAGTTGCCTGGCTTTGCCTTTCCGCAGCAGTGCCCGGTCTGCGAGACGAAGCTCATCAAGGACGAAGGCGGCGTCTACATTCGCTGCCCTAACCCCCGGTGTCCGGCTCAGCTGAAGGAACGACTGCGGTACTTCGCCAGCCGCAATGCCATGGATATTGAAGGCCTCGGCGACAAACTCGTCGAGCAATTGGTTGATACGGGACGTGTGCAGGGGTATGGCGACCTGTATCGCCTGAAACTCGACGACTTGGCCGGACTGGAGCGGATGGGAACGCGGTCGGCGCAGAAGCTGGTCGAAGGCATCGATCGCAGTCGCGACCGCGGGCTCGCCCGACTGCTCAACGCTCTGTCGATCCGCCATGTCGGAAATCGCGTTGCCTCGATCCTGGCGGAGAATTTCGGGTCCATGGCCGCGCTGCAGCAGGCGACGCCGGAAGAAATCAGCTCGATTCATGAGATTAGCGACGTCATCGCCAAGAGTGTTTCGGCGTTTGTCAGCAGCGAATACGGGCGTGCGACCATCGCCGATCTCGCGCAGGCCGGCGTGAACATGGAGGCGCCACGCAAGGCACGAGCGACGTCGACGGCGGCCCTGACAGGTAAGACGCTGGTGGTCACCGGTACGCTCGAAAAATACACCCGCGACGAAATCCAGGCACTGATCGAACAACACGGCGGGCGCGCTGCTTCCAGCGTGTCGAAGAAAACGGACTACGTCGTGGCGGGAGCCGAAGCCGGCAGCAAGTTGGAGAAAGCTCAAAAGCTGGGTGTCCGCGTGCTGACGGAGCAAGAGTTCGACCAGTTGCTTAGCCAGTGAGGATCCAGCGGAGGCGGCGAAGCCACGCACCGCAGAGCAGATTATGTCTTCGATTGCTTACGAATACGACGTGGTGGTCGTGGGTGCGGGCCATGCCGGTACCGAGGCCGCTTTGGCGGCCGCCCGGATCGGCGCCAACGTCGCGTTGCTCACGACCAATCTCGACACGGTGGCCCAGATGAGCTGCAACCCCGCCATCGGCGGCGTCGCGAAGGGTCAGATCGTTCGCGAAATCGACGCCTTGGGCGGCGTAATGGGACAGGCGATCGATGCCACCGGCATTCAGTTCCGCATGCTCAACCTGCGCAAGGGCCCCGCCATGCATAGCCCGCGCGCTCAGGCCGACAAGAAGGCTTATCAGCAGGAAATCAAACGGCTGGTAGAATCGCAGCCCAACGTCGCGCTGCGTCAGGAAATCGTCGAAGACCTGCTGACCGAAGAAATCGGCGGGACGGTGCGGATCGGGGGAGTGCGCGTGAGGGGGGACGTGCTTTACCGAGCTCGCGCCGTCATTCTGACCACGGGCACATTCCTGCAGGCAGTCATGCATACGGGCGAAGCGCAGACCCCGGGCGGCCGAGGCGGCGAAGGCACCACGGCGGGCATCAGCCGAGCCTTCGAACGACTGGGCTTCCACGTCAGCCGTTTCAAGACCGGCACTCCGCCACGCGTCAACGCCCGTACTATCGACTACGCGCGGACCGAGCTGCAACCAGGCGACGAACAGCCCCTGGCCTTTTCCTTTCTGACGCGCCGACTGGAAGTCGAACAGCTGCCGTGCCACATCACGTACACGAACGAAAAGGTGCATGAGCTGATTCGTGCCAATCTGCATCGCGCCCCGATGTACAGCGGCCAGATCCGCACTCGCGGACCGCGCTATTGCCCTTCGGTGGAAGACAAGGTCGTGCGGTTCGCCGACAAGGACCGGCACCAGCTGTTTCTCGAACCCGAAGGGCGCCACACGTTGGAAGTGTATGTCAACGGGATCTCGACAAGCTTGCCGCGCGATGTCCAGGACGCGATGATGCGCCAGATTCCGGGGTTGGAACAGGCCCAGATCATGCGGTACGGCTATGCCGTCGAATACGACTTCTGTCCGCCGGACCAGTTGTGGCCGTCGCTTGAGACAAAGCGGGTCGCCGGGCTGTTTTTCGCGGGACAGATCAACGGAACAACAGGCTATGAAGAGGCCGGCGCACAAGGCTTGATGGCGGGTACCAATGCCGCCCTGCACGTGCTGGGGCGCAGCCCGCTGGTGCTGAGTCGTGACCAGGCCTACATCGGCGTGCTGATCGATGACCTGGTGACTTGTGGCGTCGACGAGCCGTATCGCATGTTCACCAGCCGAGCTGAATTCCGACTGTCGCTGCGGCACGACAATGCCGATCGCCGCCTGACGCCGTTGGGACGCGAGACCGGATTGGTCGGCTCGGAGCGCTGGGAACGATTCCAGGCCAAAGAGGCAGAGATGGCCCGCGCAGGTCAATTGCTGGATCAGACTCGCATCCAGGGCGTCACGCTACGTACCTACCTGCGACGCCCGGAGGTCGGCTGGCCGCAGCTTGTCAGCTGGCTACCCGAACTGGCCGAGGTGTCGGAGGAGTCCGCCGAGCAGCTCGTCCGCGATGCCAAATACTCGGGTTACCTGGTACGACAGGAGGCGCAGGTCGATCGCCAACGGCGATTGGCGGACAAGCGCATCCCTGAGTCGTTCGATTTTCATGCAATTCGTCAGTTGCGGCACGAGGCTCGGGAGAAACTGACGAAGGTCCGCCCGCTAAGCCTGGCCCAGGCCAGCCGCATCAGCGGAATCACGCCGGCCGACGTCGCCCTCTTGCTGGCTCACTTGGAAAGCAAACGATAGCGGTTCGTATCCAGCCACTGCCGCGTTCGGCTGGCAGCCAGGCCAAGCCGCTTGGCTGTGTGCCAAACCACATGATTCTGCCTTGACGCACGGCCTCGAGGGCCAGTAGTCTTCCGACCGCCTGTCGAGTGGCTGACCGCAGTCACTGCATTCCCCCCCATGGCTGCCTCCGGCGCAGTGTGCCGAGAAGTGGGGGGATCGGCCCGCGAACCGCCTTGCCTTGGTGGGCCCCCGATAATTACGGCGTCAGGGACGGTGCCATGGTGACGATCGTCGACTACGGACTCGGTAACCTGGGTTCGATACGTAACATGTTGAAGAAAGTGGGTTGCCCATCCACCATATCGGGCGATCCGCGCGTCATTGCGGCCGCCACCAAGCTGATCCTGCCCGGTGTGGGCGCGTTCGACCATGGCATGGCGAACTTAGCCAAGCACGGGCTGCTTGCCGCGCTGAATGAATCGGTACACGCGCGCCGGACGCCCGTCTTGGGCATCTGCCTTGGGATGCAACTGCTCGCCGAACGCAGCGAGGAGGGGAGCAAGCCTGGGCTCGGCTGGATTCCGGGCGAAGTCATTCGATTTCGCCAGGACTCGCAGGGTACCGACCGGCTCAAGATTCCCCACATTGGCTGGAACTTTGTTCGAAGCGCCGTGGACCATCCACTGCTATCCGGCCTCCAAAACCCGCGGTTTTATTTTGTGCATTCCTATCACTTGTGCTGCCGCGACCAGCGCGACGCAATCGGCTGGACGCATTACGCATGGGATTTCACTTCCATCGTGGCCCGCGGCCATGTGTGGGGCACGCAATTCCATCCGGAGAAGAGCCATAAATTCGGGATGGCCCTGCTCCGCAACTTTGTCTACTCAGGAGAAGCTGCGGATGTATCGCACACGCGTCATTCCGTGTTTGCTGCTTAAGGACGGTGGACTCGTCAAGACGGTGAGATTTACCAAACCGCGATACGTGGGAGACCCGATCAACGCCATCCGGATCTTCAATGAGAAGGAAGTTGACGAGTTGGTTGTGCTGGACATCATGGCCACACGGCAGCGACGCGAACCACCTTACGAGCAGATCGCTGAGATTGCGTCCGAATGCTTTATGCCAGTCTGCTACGGAGGAGGAATCACGCAGCTATGTCAGATTGAGCGAATACTCAAGCTCGGGATTGAAAAGATCAGCCTCAACTCTGCGTTGGTTGAACGTCCGGAACTTGTCGCTGAAGCAGCGAGGGCTTTTGGTAGCCAGAGTATTGTGGCGTCGTTGGATGTCAAATCGACCTGGCTGGGCGGAGAGCGAGTTTATGTTCGAGGAGGACGAAGTCGAACATCATTCGATCCGATCACCTGGGCTCGGAGAGTCGAGTCGCTGGGGGCCGGCGAGATACTGCTGAATTCGATCGATCGTGACGGCACGATGTCGGGATTCGATTTAGCGCTTACCCGTCGCGTGGCGGATGCCGTGGCGATACCTGTGATCGGATGCGGCGGGGCGGGAGGAATCGACGATCTGGTGGCCGCTGTCCGCGACGGACGCGCATCTGCGGCCGCCGCAGGCAGCCTCTTCGTATTTCATGGCAAGCACCGGGCCGTGCTGATCAGCTACCCGCCAGAACATGTCTTGCGCGATGCATTCGAACAAGTCGCCGCGGATGCCGCGCCAGCCTGAGAGAGGACTTCAGCGATCATGACGACGGATACGAAGCAAACCAAGACCGGGATGTCACCGCGTCCCATCGGCCGCGAGCTGTCTGGTGAGTTCACGCGCCAAGACGCTGCACACCGGGGATCATCGCCGAGAACGCTTCGCATGTGCACGCGCTGCATCATGGACGAGAGCGATCCGGAAATCACCTTTGACGACCAGGGGCACTGCAATCATTGCATAAAGTACTTTGTACGGGCTCAATCCGAGCAATTCACGGGAATCGAGGCAGAACAAAGGTTGCAGCGACTCGTCGCCAACATCCAGCGCGAGGGACATGGCCGCGACTACGACTGCGTGATTGGAGTCAGCGGTGGCGTCGACAGCACCTACGTCGCGTACCGGGTCCGGCAATTAGGTTTGCGGCCTTTGGCGGTGCACCTGGATAACGGATGGAATTCCGAACTCGCGGTCGACAACATCAAACGGACGTTGGATTGCCTGGATATCGACCTCCACACTCACGTCATTGACTGGCCGGAATTCCGTGATCTGCAGTTGTCCTTCCTGAAAGCGTCGGTGCCGAACTGCGAGATTCCGACAGACCATGCGATTCTGGCGCTGCTGATTCAAACCGCCCGACGCTACCGGCTGCGCTACATCTTGACTGGAAGCAACCTGAGTACCGAGGGGATCATGCCCTCGGCATGGGGCTACTTGAACCAGGACCTGCGTCACCTGCGAGCGATTCACCGCCGGTTTGGCACGCGCCGCCTGCGAACACTCCCGCAACTGAGCCTGCCAGGCTTTCTGACGGCCGTCCTGGCCCAGGGAATCCGCTACGTGCCGATTCTAAACATGATGGATTACGACAAATGCGAGGCGAAGGAATTGATTCATCGCGAGTTGGGATGGCGCGACTACGGGGGCAAACACTACGAGTCCATTTTCACACGTTTCTTTCAGGGTTACATCCTGCCCGTGAAATTCGGCTTTGATAAACGGCGTGCCCACCTCTCGACCATGATCTGTTCGGGACTGATCAGCCGCGCTCAGGCACTTCGCGAAATGGAGCTCGACGCGTACGGTTCCGCGGATTTGAACCAGGATCGAGAGTTTGTGATCAAGAAGTTCGGTTTAACGGAGGACGAGTTCGCCGACTTGATGAAACAACCGCCGAAGCGTCACGCGGAGTACCCTTCCTACGCGTTCTATTTCCACCATTTCGCCCGCGGCAAACAGTGGTTTAAACGTATCGCCACCGCGGCCTGAGCTGGAATTCGCCTTGACCGATCCGAGAGCGAGCGATATTCTCCCGCCGCATCCCACTTATCCAAAGCTGTCGACGTGTCCTGAACGTCTTGGAGATGTCAACGATGACCGCCAGTCTGCCGCGTGCGATGAAAGTTCCACTCGTCGATCTGCGGGCTCATCACCGGCCGATCGAAGCCAAGCTAGCGGCAGCCATCCAGCAGGTGCTCGAAGAGTCCTCTTTTATCCAAGGCAAGCACGCGGCGGGATTCGAGAGGGAGTTTGCCAACTTCCTGGGCGTCCGGCATTGCGTGGGCACCGGCAACGGCACAGATGCGCTGTACATCGCTCTGGCTGTGCTGGGAGTTGGTCCGGGCGATGAAGTCATCACGGTCGCCAATTCCTTCATCGCCACGTCAGAAGCGATCACACGCACCGGGGCTCGGGTGGTTTTCGTGGATTGCGATCCTGCCACGTATACGATCGATGTGAAGGCGGTCGAACGCGCGATCACTCCACGTACGAAAGCGGTCATCCCCGTCCATCTGTATGGCCAGCCGGCCGATATGGATCCGTTGATGCAACTGGCGGAACGGGCTGGGCTGCATGTCGTCGAAGACGCGGCGCAGGCACACGGCGCACGGTACAAGGGGCGCATGGTTGGCACTTTGGGGCATTGTGCCTGCTTCAGCTTCTATCCCGGGAAGAACCTGGGTGCCGTGGGTGATGCCGGCGCCGTCGTGACATCAGACGACACCTTGGCCGCTCGTGTCCGGATGTTTGCCAATCACGGACGCAAAGACAAGTACGACCACGAATTCGAGGGCGTGAACAGCCGGCTCGACGGCATCCAGGGCGCCGTTTTGTCGGTGAAGCTACCCCACTTGACTCGATGGAACGATCGGCGGCGAGCTGTGGCGCGGCGTTATGATAGGGAACTTCGCGCCATCTGCCGGACACCCATGTGCCACGCGGACCGACATCACGTGTATCACCTGTACGTGGTCCGGGTCGAACGGCGCGACGAGGTGCGGGCGGCCTTACAGGAGCGCGGCATCGAGGCGGGTATCCATTATCCGATTCCTTTGCCACTGCTCGGCGCATATAAGTATCTCGGCCATGAAACCCGTGACTTCCCCGTTTCCTGTGAGCTGAAGGACCAGCTCTTGAGCCTGCCGATTCACGGCGAAATGCAGGACGAGGAAGTCGAGTACGTCATCCAACACCTGCGGGATGTGCTGCGTCAACGGCGTTTCGCCTCTGCCGCTTGACGCCAACTCCGCGATCGCCGCCCGGCCCTAGGGCGAACAACAAACGGCCCCGTGGTCGCCAAGGAAGGTAACCATTCATGTCGAGAGTCCGCTTTGCCTTGATCGGTTGCGGTGCCATCGCGCAGAAACATGTGACTGCCTTGTCGCGACTCGAGGATGCGGCCATCGTCGGCTGCTTCGACATCAATCCGGCTGCAGCTCAGCGATTCGGCCAGAAGCACGGCATTGAAGCGTTTGCGTCCGTAGAGCAACTGGTCGAACAGGCCGACCCGGATTTCTTCAATGTGCTGACGCCTTCCGGCTGTCATGCGGCCAATGTGCTGGATCTCGTCCAGTTCAATCGCCATTTCGTCGTCGAAAAACCGCTGGCCCTGCAGCTGAGTGATGTGGATCGGATTCTGCACGAGTGCGCCACCCGCGAACTGCGCGTCTACACCGTCAAGCAAAACCGATTCAATCCGCCGGTTTTTCAGCTGAAGCGGGCCATCGAGTCCGGGCGTTTCGGACGAATGGTCATGGGCACGGTGCGGGTCCGGTGGATGCGGGATCAAGCCTATTATGACCAGAGCCGATGGCGAGGCACCTGGGCGGCGGACGGCGGCGTCCTCACCAATCAGGCCTGCCACCACATCGACGCGCTCCTGTGGCTTATGGGAGATGTCGACACGGTCCAGGCCAAGATCGCCACCCGATTGGTCGACATCGAGGCGGAAGATACCGGCGTCGCAATTCTGGGTTTCGCCAACGGTGCGTTGGGCGTCGTCGAGGCCACGACGGGAGCCCGCCCCCGCGACCTGGAGGGATCGCTCAGTATCCTGGGAGAGAAGGGCTCGGTCGAAGTGGGCGGGTTCTTCATGAATGAGCTGAAAACCTGGAACTTCGTCGAATCGCACCCCATGGATGATGAAGTCTGTTCCGAGCACGCTAAAGTGCCGGCCATCCCCGCTTGGAATCACACGGAGTTCTTCCGGGATGTCATTCGCAGCTATCAAACGGGCCAACGCGGCCTGGTTGATGGCCTGGAAGGTCGGCGTTCCGTCGAGTTGCTGACAGCGATTTACGAGTCCGCGGAACGCGCCGAGGAAGTCTCGCTACGTTTTCGTCCGCGCGTGTGCAGGCTGGGCGTACCGGCGTCGGAACCGGTGCCACCATTGAAAATTCGCCGTGCCGCTTGATTCGACGCCGCACGTGACGCGATACGCGCGGGGCGAGGAGATTGCCCATGATCAGCCCGACAGCTGTCGTTTATCCCAACGTAATCCTGGGCCTTAACGTGGTCATCGAGGATTTCTGCCTGGTAGGAGTTCCTCCACGCGGATGCGCGCCGGGCCAGCTGCCGACAATCATCGGCGACAACTCCGTGATACGTTCGCATACGGTGATCTATGCCGGTAACCAGATCGGCCGGAATTTCCAAACGGGCAATAAGGCAAATCTCCGCGAGGAAAATCAGATTGGCGATGATGTGAGTATCGGCACGTTGTCGGTAATCGAACACCGCGTGGTCATCGGACGGGGCGTTCGTATTCACACTCAGGTATTCATTCCGGAGTACTCGACACTGGAAGACGAGTGCTGGATTGGTCCCAACGTTGTCATGACGAACGCCAAGTACCCGCGTTCTCCCAATGTAAAGCACGAGCTGCAGGGGCCACGCATTGGTCGCGGTGCGATCGTCACGGCCAATGCGACGATTCTGCCTGGCGTGCAGGTGGGCGCCGGCTCGCTGGTGGGAGCGGGCAGCGTCGTGACCCGCGATGTGCCAGAAGGCGTCGTCGTCGTAGGCAATCCTGCCCGGATCGCCAAGCGTGTGGAACAACTCCCCTATGGCTTCGCCTCCCACAATACATTGAAGAGCGCCTGAACTGTGAATGTGTGGCTGATACATCCCGGCGAGTTGCTGCCGATCGACGGAAGCGTGCGATTGAACCGTTACGGCATCCTTGCTGAGATGCTGGCGAGCCGCGGCCACCGGGTGACCATCTGGGCGCCAACGTTTGTCCACACCACCAAGCAATACCGAAGTCAGCGCGAGGAACTGATCGAAGTCCAAAGAAATTACCACGTGCGTTTGATGCATGCGCCTGGTTATCGAAGACACATTGGCTGGGCGAGGTGGCAGTTCCACCGCCGACTGGCCGCTCGATTCACAGTACTAGCTCGCCAGGAAGTCTGCCCCGACGTCATCGTCTCCGGTATACCGGCTCCGGAATTGTGCGATGCCGCCACAAGCTACGGCCGCGCACGTGGAATACCCGTGGTGATCGATGTGCGGGACGTCTGGCCCGATGCGGCGCTGGACCATGCCCCCGCATGGGCGCAGCCTATTCTGCGGCCGATGCTCGCTCCGATGGTCGCTTTGAATCGTCGCGTGTTTCGCGCCGCAACCGGCATCGTCGGGGTCTCCGAGGGCTTTCGGGATTGGGGACTGGCCCATGCACGACGGGGAGTGGGGCCTGCGGATGGAGTCTTCCACCTTGGCTATCCTGAAGCGACGCACACCGACCGGGACAAGGAGGCGGCCCGAGACCAGTGGGCGGCGAAAGGCGTGGTTCCGGACGGCACCTTTCGCTGTTACTTCATGGCATCGATAGGTTCGCTCTACGACCTCGAGACGGTGATCGAGGCCGGGCGAGAACTGGCCCGCCGTCCAACGAACCGCATCCAGTTCGTGCTGTGTGGCGACGGACCTCGACTCGAAAGACTGCGCTCGATCGCCCGCGATGTCCCCAACGTCCTGCTGCCCGGCTGGGCCAAGTCGGTGGACGTGCAGGTGTTGATGGAGTTGAGCCACATCGGGACCATTCCCTATCGCAAAGCCATGCACACGGCTCTCCCGAACAAGGCCGTCGCCTACTTTTCAGCGGGACTGCCGGTCGTTACGAACTCGGGCGGTGAATTCGCCTCGATCCTGCATCGCCGCCGTTGCGGCGTGACGTACGAGCCCGAGAACGTCGCTGACTTCCTGCGTGCCTTCAACTGCCTGCGTCTGCAACCCGATCTGCGGGCCGAACTATCCGCGAATGCCCGACACTTCTACGAACAGGAGCTGGACGCAGAGTGCGTTTACAGCCGGATGATCGATCACTTGTCCCGATTGGCCGCTTGCCGCGTTGCGGCAGCAGCTTGACCTTTTTGCTCCGCTGTGCCGTCACCAGTCCGCGCCGAGGACATCCAACACCGCGTACCGCCGGAAATCTCCCATGACGTCGACGTCCTTCACGAACCCGTATGATCAACCTTCGCTTCTGCGCCGAGTGGCCATGCCCATCTTGTACGGCATGCACCGAATACTGCCGTACCGCGTGTACGAGTCAATCTATCATCCCGCCTTTGCCAGTTACAAATGGTTGCTCCGCGCGGCCTATCGGCGCGAAATCGCCGCCGCTCACCGCCGCGGGGACATGCCTCAGGTGACGTGCAAACAGCGGGTGCATTCGGTCATGAAGTATTCGCTCGTCGGTGCGGCGGGTCTGGAGCATACCCACCAGCTCGCCATGGGAGTCATCCAGCAACAGGTGCCGGGGGCGTTTGTCGAATGCGGCGTCGCCCAGGGCGGCTGTGCGGCGTTGATCGCTTTGGTTGCTGCCGGCGAAGGCGCAAACCGCCCGTGCTGGTTCTTCGACTCGTACGAGGGCTTGCCCGACCCCACCGAATCGGACTTCGCCGGTGGCAAGACAGGACACCACATTCGTCCGCTCCCGCGAGGATCTTGCCTCGGAACCTACGAACAGGTGTCCCGATTGCTGTTCGAGACGTTTCGCCTCGAGCGGAAATTGATTCACCTCGTGAAGGGGTGGTTTCAGGACTCCCTGCCAGTCACCAAAGCCAGCATCGGTCCGATTGCCTTGCTGCGGATCGACGGCGACTGGTATGAATCGACCAAGTGCTGCCTGGACGAACTGTATCCCCAGGTATCGCCCGGCGGACAGGTGATCATCGACGACTATTGCAGCTGTTTCGGAGCGCGGAAGGCCACGGACGAGTTCCAGGCGCGACACCGGATCCAGGCGCCCCTGGTTCCAGACGGCCGCGGAGGTGCCTCGTTTCAGAAGCCCGGCGCAGCGCGCTCGCATGCAGCCTGAGGCGAGCACATGTCGGTTGCCGTCGTGGGACGAGGTCTCCCGGGTAACCGCTCCCAGAATCAACAGCGGATGGGGCCGCCAGGCGCGGTGGCCTGCGGAATCATGTTGAAGCGAGTATCGGATATCTTACTGGCCAGCGCAGGTTTGGTACTCACCAGCCCTGTGCTGCTGGTTATCGCGGCACTCGTGAAGCTCACTTCGCCGGGCCCGGTTCTGTACCGGGGTGTGCGGACCGGCCAGTATGGCGTGCCGTTCCGTATCCTCAAATTCCGGTCCATGATTCCCGATGGCGAACGTTGCGGTGGCACGACAACGGGACGCGACGACCCGCGGATCACCCGCATTGGGCGAGTGCTGCGCCGTTACAAACTGGATGAATTGCCGCAGCTGATCAACGTCTTGCGGGGAGAAATGAGTTTCGTCGGCCCCCGCCCCGAGGTCTCAGAGTACACCGATCAATATACGCCGGAACAACGGAAGATCCTGGACGTGCGCCCTGGCATTACGGACCTGGCGAGTATCGAGTTCAGCGACCTGCAGGAACACGTCGGCGGCGTCGCCCCGGATCAGGTGTACCGCGAGATCGTTCTGCCGCGGAAAAACCAGCTACGACTGAAGTATGCGAACGAGGCCAGCTTGTGGTTGGACCTGGTGATTCTGGCCAGGACTCTGGCTCTTGTCGTGCGTAAGCCGCTAATCGGCCGCAGGAGCCGTCCCGCTGTACCGGTTGGCCCTGGCCAACCCGAACAAAGAAGGGCAGCGTGATGGAGACGATCCAGCTGGGGACGTTACGACGTCCTGTGACACGGCTTGGCTTCTGTGGCTGCCCATTGGGTGGCTACGGGTGGGGAGATGTGGACGAGCACGAGGGCATGGCCGCCGTACGCCGGGCCCTCGAATTGGGCATTACGTTCTTCGACACGGCCGATATCTATGGCCTGGGTCGCTCGGAAGAGCTGCTGTCCAGAGCACTCGGAGACAGTCGGCACGATGTCGTGATCGCCACGAAATTCGGCGTGCGGCGAACGGCCGACGGCCGCACGGTGCGCGATATTACGCCCCGCTACGTTCGTGAAGCGTTGGAAGCGAGTCTGCGGAGGCTTCGCATCGAGTGCATTCCACTCTACTACATTCACTGGCCCGATGGCGTGACACCGATTGAGGATACCGTCCTCGAGCTGGATCGCTGTCGCACAGCGGGAAAGATCGAGTCCCTTGGCGTCTCGAACTTCTCTGCGGAACAATTGCGGACCGCGTGCAGCATGGCCAGGATCTCCGCCATGCAGGTGCAATACAGCCTCGTCGACCAGGCGTTAGTCCGGGCCATTCGCCAGACCGCAATGGAACTTGATGTGCCGCTCGTTACGTGGGGCTCGCTGGCCCAGGGTTTATTGACAGGAAAATACACGGCATCGACGCAGTTTCTTTCTCATGACCGCCGAAGCCGATACGTGAATTTCCAGGGCGACAAACTCATTGGCAACCTGCGAGTCGTCGACGAAGTCCGGTGCCTGGCAGCTCAGCTGGGCAGATCGCCGGGGCAGATCGCCTTGCGGTGGCTGCTCGATAGCCCGGCCGTCGGTTGCGTATTATTTGGCGCCAAGCGGCCTGATCAAGTCTCCGACAATGTGCAGGCCTGTGGATGGCAATTGTCGGCTAGCGATTATGCACGACTCGAGTCTCTCAATCCGGAGCGCGCCCTGAAGGCCGCGTGAGGTATGGACACGCAGGAACTGGCGCGGCGGATTCGCCGGCACGCCGTGAATATGACCAGCCGAGGCGGCAGCTCGCACGTCGCTGCCATCCTCTCCATGGCCGACCTGGTCGCCGTACTGTACGGCGACATTCTCCGAGTCGATCCCGCTCAGCCCCGTCATCCCGATCGCGACCGGTTTATTCTCAGTAAGGGGCATGCCGGCGCCGGAGTCTATGCGGCCCTGGCCGAAACCGGCTTCTTTTCCGTCGAAAAGCTCCTGACGCACTATCAGGACGGTTCGGACCTGAGCGGGCACGTCTCGCACAAGGGCATCCCGGGTGTCGAATTTTCGACAGGTTCGCTCGGGCATGGCCTGCCCGTGGGAGCCGGCATGGCCTATTCCGGCAAGCTGGCCAAGTCCCGCCATCGCGTGTTCGTGCTGCTGAGCGACGGCGAGTGCGACGAAGGTTCCAACTGGGAAGCGATTCTGTTCGCGGGCCATCACCGCCTGGATAACCTGGTCGTCCTCGTCGACTACAACAAAATTCAGAGTTTGGGGCCGGTCGCACAGACGCTGGCCCTCGAGCCGTTTGCGGACAAGTGGACCAGTTTTGGATGGGCGGTGCGCGAGGTCGACGGCCACGATCACGCGGCGCTGCGATCGACTCTGGCCGCTATCCCCGCGCAGACGGGCCGGCCGACGTGTATCCTCGCCCATACGACCAAAGGAAAGGGAGTCTCCTTCATGGAGGACTCCGTATTGTGGCATTATCGAACGGCCCGCGGCGAGGAACTGGCTGCGGCGCTGGCGGAACTGGAGCGGTGCGCATGAGAGACGCCTTTGTCGCACGTTTGACGTTACTGGCGGAGCGGGATCCTCGCGTGATGTTGCTCACGGGCGACCTCGGCTTTGGCGTACTCACCGACTTCGCTCGCCGCTTCCCACGTCAATACGTGAATGTCGGAGTCGCCGAACAGAACATGACCGGACTGGCGACGGGACTGGCCCTGGAGGGTCACATCGTCTTTACCTACTCGATCGCCAACTTTGTTTTCATGCGGTGTCTCGAGCAGATTCGTAACGACGCGGCATACCACGACTGCAATGTCAACGTGGTCGCGGTCGGCGCAGGCTTCAGCTACGGCTCACTGGGCATCTCCCATCACGCTACCGAGGACCTGGCGATCATGCGGGCCCTTCCCAGCGTGACCGTGCTATCTCCGGGCGACGACTGGGAGGCGGGCGAGGCCACCGAAGCGGCCGCCGCGACTCGTGGAACCTGTTATCTGCGTCTCGATCGCTCCGGTACGATGGCTGCCACCCAGCCAGCCGAATCGTTCCAGCTCGGCAAGATCCGTCAGGTGCGCGACGGATCGGACGTGACGCTGATTGCCACCGGTGGCGTTCTGGAGGAAGCCCTGAGAGCGAGCCAGGAGCTGGCCGTTCGCGGTCTCAAGTGCCGGGTGCTGAGCGTCCATACGCTCAAGCCGCTGGACACAGACACCCTGGTACGGGCGGCGCGAGAAACCGGCGGCGTGATCACGATCGAAGAGCACTCCATCCTGGGCGGACTCGGATCGGCCGTTGCCGAGACGCTGCTCGAAGCCAGCGCCGCCCCTCGCTTCTTTCACCGTCTCGGACTGCGCGATCAATTCTCCTCGGTCGTAGGCAGCCAGGCGTACTTGCGCAAACGCTATGGCATCGATGCCACGGCCATCCTCGAGACGGTCGAACGGGCTTGTACCCGGCATACCGCCCCTCGTCCGCTGTCGCGCGCAGCCTGACGGCTCAGCCCGATCCAACGGGCAGGTCGGGCGGCAGATTACCGGTGTCGGTACACAATCGACGGGCCGATATGTTCCGACCGGAACGGAGTCATCCAGCCATACAGCGATTCTGCGGCACCCACGACAAGATATCCCTCGACAGCGAGTAACCGAGCGAATTCGTCGACCAGGCGCCGGCGCGTGGGGTCATCGAAATAGATCAACACGTTACGACAAAAAATCGCGTCAAACCGGCCGAGCGAGGCAATTGAATCGATCAAGTTGACGCGGCGGAATTCCACGAATCGTCGAATCGGCTCTCGTACGCGCCAGACGCTGCCACTCGGCTCGAAATAGCGATCCACTTGCTGTGGCGTAAGTCCTCGGGCCAGCTGTCGGGCGTCATACTCAGCCGCGGCTGCAACGCGCAGAGCGGCCGTCGACACGTCGGTGGCCAGGATGGATGCTCCGACGGGATGTGTCCCCACCACCGTAGCCGCCCGCTGAAAATCGTAAAGCAGGAACGCCAGGCTATAGGCCTCCTGTCCAGTCGAAACGCCGGCCGACCAGATGCGCAGCGGACGACCCGTTCGCGCGGCGACCCGAGCGATCTCGGGAAGCAGATGACCGCGAAAGGTCTCGAACGGATGCCGATCTCGGAAGAACGAAGTTTCTCTTGTCGTCACCGCTTCGACGATCTCATCGACCAGTTGGCTCGCCTCCGGCTCCCGCAACGCCGTACAAAGCTGCTCGAACGATCGCCAGCCGTGCGCTGCGATAATCGGCTCGAGTCGATGCTGGATGAGATACGCTTTGTCGTCGCCCAGCGCCAATCCGCACCGCTGGTGGATCAGTCGGCGGAGTTCATCGAAAGCCGCGGAGGTCAGTTCCTTGCTCGTCGTCATCCTGCGGAGCTCCCAGCCCTCCGGTCCAGCAGTTCCTGAACGGCGGCTGGAATTCCGGACAGGGGCAATACCGCGTCCGCCAGTCCCGCGGCGACCACAGAT
>JBFWYF010000045.1:0-17194 GCA_050186685.1 Pirellulaceae bacterium | reverse complement strand
AATCGAGCAACGCTTCGCCCAGCTGATCGGCAGCCTCTCGCAGCTTGAGCGAGCCGGTGCGCAGCGTCCTGTCCGCCAAGACCAACTGCTGACGCACATGCTGCATCGACAGGGCTGCCGCGCGAACTCCGTGACGCTCGGCGATCTCCTGAACCAGCAGAACGATGGACTCGGTGATCCGCCCAGCTTCGAGGCGGACGAACTCCCGCAGAGACGGCTCTGCGGTCCTGTCGGGATCTCCCAACGCCAACGTCTGCAACAATTCCATATCGCGCACGACGCGTCCCACCGTGGCCTTTGTCAAAGCTCTTGGTCGGCGCACATTCCCTACCACGGATACATCGGGCACCAACTGCTGGTCCGACCAACCGAGTTCCTCCAGAATCAGTTCCAAGTCTCCCGCCGAGCGGGCGGGCAGGGCACGGAAAACGTCGGCTGAGAACCGGCCAATCTTCTCCAGGATGAGTCGTTCGCTGTCGTACTCGAGGCGCGCAACGCCCATCGATCCCAGCTGTCCAGGAACGCGCTGAACGGTGGTCGGTACCAGGCGAATCATGTGAGCACTCCGGCTTTGTGGAACGGATGTGTATCAAGGTTCACGGCCGTGGAGACCGGTGTCGAGTCGGAAAGCAAACCAGGCCTGCGACGACCGCTTCGACCGGTTCCCGACGCGGGCAATCTCATTCGTTCTTGTCGGGTCCGTGGTGTTGGCCGGTCCCTTCGGCGTCGACGTAGCGGGCATCAGCTTCTTTGCCGGCCTTCGTGGCATATCGGTGGAAAAGGCAGTCTCCCAGCATGCGAGTAAACTCGGCCATCGTTGGAATGCTGAGTCCGGCCAGGTTCGTCTGGTCGACGAGCGAAACCGACCGGCCGCGATCCTCGCGACGCTGCTCCGCGGGTCCCGCAGCATCGGCAAACCGCTCCATCAGCCGCTGAAGCGACTGACTGAAATTCGACTTAATGAACCTTCGCTGATAGGGAGCTACTTTCCGGTCGGTGGCGCGGGTGCAGATTTCCGGGCCGATCATCAGATGATCGACATAGAGTCCCGCGATCCCGAGCTGGCGGCCAGCTGCTTCGACAAGCTCTTCCATGACCTGGCCGGTGGAAGAGGAAACGCCGCCGGGACCGTACACAATGCCGATGCGCATCGCGCTCTGGGGACCGATCAACGGCGTGATGGCGCCGCCGCCACGGATCAATTGCTCCATCTTGTACATCAGCGCGGAATGCAACACGGGCCGGTTACGAGCCACAATCTCGATGCCGCCAGCAGCCGGATTCGTACCGAAGCCAAAGGCTCCCCGGGCCCCGTCCATCAGCTGGACAAAGTGCTCGAAGTCGATGTTGTCGGGCGGGTCGCCGTCGACGACCATCACGGTGATGCCGCCCAGAAACTCCGTCCGGGCCTCTCGGACGAGCCGGCGGCGGCATAGCTCGACGGCGGCGCTCGACGTCGTGCCCAAACCGATCAGCAGGGTGGCCAGCCGCGCCATCGTCGCAAATCCCAGGCGAGGCTCCGTCACGGCTGGCCCGGCGCCGACAGGCTTCTGACTTGTGCGGTCCTTGCCGACGGCGCGCGACTCCGTTCCCAGTCCCTGCCGGAGGCTTCCTTGCGGGCGACCATTGTCTGTGGCGTTATTCATGGCCGCCTCCTCCCCGAAGAGGTTCTCGATGCGCGGTGGCTGGCGGGAACCCGTCCGGCACCCACTGGAACGCGGCGTGCAGCTGCGGCCAGGTATCCGTGCTCTGCTGCAGGGCCACGATACCGGCCTGGGACCGCAGAAAAATGGCCAGTGCGAAGACCGCTCCGCCTGCGAGCGCAGTAAACGCCAACCAACAGGCGCGCCGCGTCCAGCGGCGCTCGAATGCCAGGGCTTGCACCACCGTCCCCTCCACCTCGAGCCCTGCGGTTCCGCCCAGAAACGCCCGATCCAGGCGAACGATCAGATCGTGCGGCTGGCCTTCGTCCAGCGAGGCGTCATCGATGCGCGCGATCTGAAGGCGCTGCTGAGCGAGTGTCCGCGAATCCACCATGGCCCCGGTTCGCATGGGCGACCAGCCGCGGTCTGTACTTCGCTTCCATTCGTACGCAAAGTCGCTGTCTCCTTCAATTCGCAGACGAGGAGGCGTACTGCGTTCGACTCGTAAGCCCGTCACTCGATCCGGGGAATTCGTGAGGACAATCGGCTGCCCCGGTAACCAGGCTCGGCTTCGAAGGAGGCGTACCACCAGCAGCAGCACGAGCGTACCCAGGCCCACGACGGTTCCGTGGAGGAGCGCGCGCACCTTGGGGGCGAGGCGAGTGGACGGCAAGGTGCCCTCGATGCCCAGAACAGCGGCGATCAGCCGGTCTCCCCCCACGCGCATTTCACCGGCGAAAGATAGCTCGTTGCCCGCGGGCAGATGGACACGATACTTCACCAGCGCGCTTTCTCCGGGTCGAACTTCCACCAACGGTTCTTCCGGAAACGTGCGAACCATCGACAGGCCGACCAGGGACGAGCCCGAACGCGCGTCCTGCAGTTCCACTTCCGCCGGCAGGCGAACGGTGCGGACCAGGACGCTGTCCGTCCGGACCCAGATGGGAATCTCGTAGGCGAGGGGCAGGTCGACGGGCAAAATCCGATGGACGAGCGGCTTTCTGAGCGGCAAGGGCGCTTGGCGCGGAGAACGGACCTGGCGAGTGCTCAGATGAATGGCAGGACGCTTCAAATACACGACGGCCCGTCCCACGTCTTCGATCTCGGCCTCGTACTCTCCCGTCGCAACCATCAGCTCGGAACCGGTGTCTTCCCGGACGAACTGCATCTGAAAGGTTATGGGGCCGTCGACAACCGGGGCATCGAACTGGTCTGGCAGTTCACAGATCCACCGCAGGCGAGCCACCTTGCCCGGCGTAAGGACCAGACGAGTCTGCGTGGGGCGGATCCAAGGCACGGTAATCGGCGTGTCCGCCTGATCGAGGACTCCGGTACACCGAATCGCGACCCCCACCGGCTGATCGGCGCCCACGAGCCCGACGAAGTAAGTGTGCTCGAGGCGTTCCACCGCATCGCCGATGGTGCCCCATGCCACAGTCCGCCGTGCACGATCGATCGTGAGTTTGCCGGGCGCGGAATCGCCGTCGGCAAAGCTGGGGGTGACAAGCAGCGAGATCCGTTGCCGGATGGCGTCGACGTGGTGCATCAGCGGCAGTCGAAACTCGTGCCCGTCCAGCGTCTCCACCCAGATCTCGGCGTTGTAAGCTCCCTCGTTCAACGGCAGCTTCACGCTGACAAACAGGCCCTCTTCGCCTTCCTTGTCCGCCAGTTCCAGCTCGTGGGATCGCTCATCCCGCGCAGCCACGAATCTACCGGCCATATCCGCGACCAACAGCCTTTCGCCGGCTTCGTCGACAAAATACGTTTCCCAGGTCAGTGGCACGTCAGGCTCGACCTGATAGGGTGGCAGCTGTTTGGCCGAGACGTTGGTCGGCTTCAGCATGAAGCGAATGTCGTCCCGCACTTGCATGTCGACATATACCGTCATCGCAGGTACGGAAGTTGCGCCGCTGCGCATGGCGATATCGATGGTGAGCGTTCGGTTCTCGGGAGTCACACCGTCAATCGAGAGCAGAATGCCCACGGCCTTGCCCGAAGTATCGGTAAGGACCCGCGCCGACTCGTCTGGATTGTCCTGGCGGACCTCGACCAGGTTGTCGCCGACGCCCGCCGTGACGAGGAAGTTCTGGTCAAAGTCCGTCACCGGGGGAAACGTCAGCGTCGCCACCCCGCGCTGCGCCATGCCATCCAGCAGAATCTCGACCGTGACCTCCGTCCGCTGTTCCGGGGCGATCGCGTGCTCGTCGCTCAGTACCAAGGGAAACTCGGTGAGCTTCAGTTTCCGGATGGCTTCGAGCGTTCGGTCGTTGGGCACGACGATCCGGTCGTTTTCGCCTCCCCCTCCGGCGGCGTGCAATTCGGCGAGCTTCTGATAGGGTTGATCGCTGATCGCCAGGAATCGAGCATTGCGCTGTTGCAGGGACCTTGCCAGCTCACAGCACCGGTCGAACTGAAGACGGTCCTGGAGCTCGAAGAGACGCTGTCCGTCCACTCCCTTGCCCTGCAGTATTAATTGCATCTGCGCATCCACGAAGCCCGGACTGTTGCCTTCGGAAGCACGGCGATTGCGGGTGGCCTCGAGCTGATTGTTCAGCTCCGGAGACAACTCAGGCCGTAACCGGGCGTGGCGAGGCTGCCCGTCGGACAGCAGGACCACCGTGACCGGTACGTCGTCCGGCAAGTCTCGCAACAGCTCGTGCACTTTTTCCAGGGCCAGGTCGATCGGAGATACTCCCGCCGGCTCCAGCGCCGCCTTCTCCAACTCTCGCAGAAAGGCGCCGGCGTTCGTTGTCAGGCGCCCTTCCGCGTCACCGATGTTCTCGACGCGATCCTGCTCCGAGCGGAACAGGACGGCACCGAACGCAGGCCGGTACCGGGCGAGCTGCGCGACCATGCAATAATGCTCAATCGCCGCCCGGGTCGTAGGGCTCGCCGCCTTGCCCGCCTGCGAGCCGGAATGATCGATGACGAAGATCGTGACCGACGCCGGAACGTCGAGCACCAGGTTCGGCGCTAGTTGGTTGGCGTGGCCGGTGGCGCATACCAGCCATGCGACCATCATCACTGCCGTCCACTCCGGCCTTCCGAGACAGCTATACAGAGTTCGCATGCATGGACTCCTGTCTTTAAGTGACTGCAGGTGCGTGCCTGATGAACGCTCCGTCGTCCCAGCGTCTGGCGCTAGGCCTCATGGAAGGGGGGCCGCCACATCGATCAACAGCGGAATCTCGAGTGAACCATTCCTGTCGGACGCGACGGTGACCGTGATGCGGTGTTGGCCCGGCTCGCCGGGAAGCAGGACTTTCCCCTCCACGCTCAGTGCCCGTCCGGCGGATAGGCGAGACGACGGCAGCAGCCGTACGTCCACGGCGAGGCCGGGCGATCCCTCGAGCGACGATGTCCCGACCTGAACATGGTCTGGCAGGACCGCCGATTCGGTGGCCATCAAGCGAAAGCGAAAAGGTCGCACCTCGAAGGCATGGCCGTTGATGCGCGCTGTCGCAGGCGAGGCCGTCATTCCGCACGCCTCACCGAGCTGAACGTCGATGGGCACCGTCAGCAGATCGGCGCCGTTCCGGCGGATACGCAGCGGCACCCGAAAGGCCCCGTCTGCCGTCACCCCCGCCGTGACCATGACTCGCACGTCAACGGTGCGGGTACCCTGCCCTACGGTGACCTGACGGGGAGGCAGGACTTCAATATGACCACCCGCCACGGCGAACGCCCCACCTTGCAGCTCGACGATCCCTAGTGGCTGTTCACTGACGTTCTGCAACTGCACTCGGGCGACCATGCCCATACCCGGCTGCAATTGCAGTTTCCCGATGATCTGGGCGTTCAACGAGGGCGCCACCGTCGTGAAGGAAACCGATCGAACGCCTCGCCGCCATTCACCCAGTCCCTGTTCGTCGAGGATTGTCTCGACCTGCTCCAGCCGCAACAGCGCCCCGGCGGCGGGTGGCACCTGAATGGTGGCTCGCATCTTTCCATCTGCCTGCGGAACCGCCCGCGTCTCGGCCAGGGCCTCGCCCGTCCGAACATCGACGATGCGGATCGCCTGTTCCGGTTCTCGCTGCGGAAGCACTGCGCCGGTGGCGTCGCGCAACGGGGTATCGGGAGTGAGCAGCAATTCCAGCGACTGCCCCGCCTGGACTGGCTTGTCCTTGATCTCGTGGGTTTCCATCCGATACGTGCGAACGTCGTTCCGCAGCACCTTGCCAAAGCGGCCCCGGGCAGAACGGCGGTTCGCAATGCGGATCACAACGTCCGTGGTCACCGTGAGTTCAATCCGCATCACGCTGACGTGTTCACCAGGCAGCGCCGCGGTGACCTCCAGCCTCGCATCGGTCGGCAGCGGTCCCTCCACCGCCGGTACGGCGTCGTAGCCTAGTGCCAGGATCGAACCACCCCCGATGGTCCAACGAAATTCCTCTCCGGGAATACGCGGTTGAAAGACCATGTAGTCTTCGACGTCGAACGCCAGCGCGATGAGGTGCCGTGTCAGGTCCTCGCCGGTTTCCGCGGCCAGCGCCATGCCGCCGGAAAGCTGAGCCATCTCGGTCAATAAAGACTTGGCGGCTGGAGCTGCCTGGACGGCGACAGTGCAAAACGTCAATCCGGATGCCTTGACCGCGGACAGAATGGCCTCGCGATCGCCTCCCGTGGTGGGTTCGCCATCCGAAATGAAGACGACCTTCGTACCCGGCGCCAGTCGCAGTTCACGAACTTTCTGTATGGCGGCGATGTAGTTCGTGCCCGACCGGGTCGCCAGCCCGGCGTACTTGGCCATGGCCCGCCGCCGTGCGTCCTGCAATTGCAGGTCGTGCGACCCCTCGATAACGGCATCGTCGGCGAAGGTAATGACGTGCAACGTGCCGTTCAGAATCGTAAAGGGTAGCTTCAGCGTTTCCTGCAGAGCGGCCAGCTTGCCTTGACTGGCCATGCTGTAGCTGACATCGCAGCAAATGACGAACTCGGCGGCGGCTAGCCGAGGCACGACCGCGACCGCCACGGCGATGGTCAAGAATGGCATCCGATATGTCGACGGCATACGAGTGAACATGTCGTTATCCTCTGAGTTAGTAGGAGAAACGGCCCGACTCCCGGGCCCCGGGCAACGCATCGCTGCCGCCCACGGGGACGACTGCAGGTTCCGCGGAGGATCCGTGTCCCAATGAATGCCCCACAATCCGGCTGATCCAGCCGTGTACAGCCGACGCCATGGTGCCGGCCCACGAGGTGTCGGGAACTGGCTCCGCCCTCGCGACCTCGATTTGGGCCACGCGGCGGTTCAGATCCGCCAGCGACTCCGTGAGTTGAGCCAGCTGACCATTCAGGGCCATCGCGGATAGGGCGGCCTGCTCCCGCACGGCCTCGGTCACCGCGGCCGCCCTGGCATGCATCGAGGCAAGCTCGTCGGTCAGGCGAACCTCGCTTTGCGATTGCGCCGTACGGTGAGCCTCCAGTGCGAAGCGAAGGGCCGCCGTTTCTCCTTCCCAGCGCCGTTCACCTTCGGCGCGGCGCACCGCACACTCGCGACCGAGCGATTCCCACGCCGCCCACAGTTCCTTCAGCCGCGGGTGGGAACCATCCGCGAGCGTCTCCCAGGAATCGGCGTGCGCTTGCCATCTTTCTGCCAATGCCGTGATGGCCTGCTGGAGGTCGGCACGGTAATGGGCCAGCTGATCGGCCAGTTCACCAGTGCGGTGTTCCATTGTCGCGGTCGACCGTTTGTCGCTCTGCCGCAACGCCTCCAGTTGCGATTCGTGCTGAGCCACGCGTTTGGCGAGAGCCTGCTGCAATTCGCCGAAGCTATCAAGGGTCTGCCGCGCTGCGGCACGATCGGCGTTCCACTGCTGCTCACGGAGCTGATGGGATTCACCGACCACCTTGAGCAGGGCTTCGCCCAGGAGCGTCAGGCAGTCGTGTACGTCGGACGAGGCGCTGACGCTGGCCGTTTTCATGCTCGGGCCGTGCGCGTTGACTTTTGCTGACTGCGCATGTTTATTCATGATCTCGGACTCCTCGATGGGGATGAAGGAACGGGAACGAACGCCTGAATAGGTCTGTGCGAAGTGGTCGAAGGCTCGGTGGCTCCCGATGTGCACGACGCACGGCCGCTGTGCTTCATTGCGGAACGACACACGAATCCCACTTCGCGTACCCGGGATGGCGAAGTGGAAGATGCGGTGTGCCGCCAATCGCGTCACCAGCTGACAATCGCGGTTGGCAACGGGCGCCCCGATGCGGACGGCCGTCTTGAATTGCTCGTCGAATGGTAATGACGCCAGTTCGCGGTGGGCTCGCGGCTCGAAGCCGCACAACCTGATCGGCGGCCGCTGGTCCGGATGCGGGCCAACTTGTGCAGCTGACTGAGTGCGCCCGTGTGCCGAGATGGTGCGAGTGGAATTCATGGACGTTCCTCCCGGATTGCGCTGCGGCATGGTGCGAAGCCTTTGTCTCGCGAGCCGTGTGAGCACACTATGGAAGGCGCGAAAGGGCGAGTCGCCCAATACGAGCCGCTTGTGAGTCGCATGACCTAGGGAGTTCCTAGGGGAATCGCATTGATCACTTAAGGAGCTGAAAAGGTGCTGGATAGAAGTCTCCCCGCGAATGGCGAGCGGATTCGGACTTTGCGCAAAGAAGAGAAACTCACCCAGAGCGATTTGGCGATTAAAGTCGGCATCGACAAGCACTCGATCGAGAATGCCGAAGCAGGCAGGAACATTCGCGAAACGAACCTGCAGAGAATCGCCAAGGCGCTGGGCGTATCCCTCGACGACATCGTCCGTCCAGAACAGTGCGAGACCGCGCCGGCCGCGAAGAGGCCTCGCGAACACTCCGAAGCGTCCGTCTCGTCCGATGCCGGTCAGAACGAAACGTCCCGGGATGGCTTCCGCATCTTCGGGTTTGGTGAACGGTCGCTCGCCATCGACCTGCTGGTCCACTGGCAGAAAAAGCTCAAGTCGACTCGTGCAAGAGTCATTTGCTTTACCGGCCACACGCTCGATGCCGTCTTTGTCCGGCTGCTGGACGTCGGCATCAAGAAGCTCGACATCTTCATGGGAACGAAAGCCATGGCCCGGCGGCTGGAGAGCCATCGCCAGGAGGAACTATTCGACCTGTGGTGGGTCCCGCACATCTCGGACCTCTATCGACATATCGAAAGCGGAACGATGACGATCCAGTACTTCGATTGCCCGGCGTCCTTTACCGGAATCGCGCTGGGTACCGACGTTTACTTGCTCAACAGCTACATCTGGATGCCTACGCTGAACTGGCTCAACGACAGCGATCCAGACGCGTATCAGGAGCACTGGGAATCGATGAATGTGACGCGCCGGCCGTGCATCGACGACTACACGGTCAATGCGTGTGACATGCCCAGCCTGCTCGTCAGCAAGAGCGACACAGGGATCGCCGGCGACGCCTTCGGGGCCATTTCTCAGTCGTTCGAGCGCGTATGGAAGACGCTGGAACAAGACCTGGGACGACCGCCCGAGCCGCGGCGCAAGCACTACAAGCCGTTCGAGGAGATGACGATGCTGCAGGAACGGTTGATGGCTGAGGAACGCCGCAAGGCAACGGAGAGTCGTGCGAAGTTCAACCGACCGCCAACAAGATAGTCATCCAGGTCCTGCTCGACCGGCCTCCATCCGTTCGTTCGCAGAGGCTCGGCGAGGTCGCCCTTCAACAAGAAAACAGCCCGCGGTGGAAGGTCCCGCGGGCTGTCATGAATTACCAACTTACCGATCGGATGCCAACGACGAGCGACCCGGCAACCGGTGGCTCGTCGGGCAGCTAGGGATTGCTGCCGGCCGCCGCCGGTTCGGCGTGGGCCTCCCCAACTTCCCCTTTGAATTGCAGCCGGACAGGCGTGCCTTTCTCGCCCATCACCGCATCCACGACGTTCAGATCCTTGCCTTGGAAGGCGCCTTGCAGCAACTCTTCCGACAACGGGTCCTCCACGAAATTCTCGATGGCACGGCGCAGCGGCCGAGCACCGAAGTCCAGGTTCGCTCCCTTTTTGATCAGGAACTCCTTCGCGGTTTCCGTCAGCGTCAGCTTGTAACCGCGTTCTTCCAACCGCGACCTCACCTTGGCCAGTTCGAGGTCGATCACCTGCTTCAGGTCTTCGTTAGTCAGATGCCGGAACACAATGACGTCGTCCAGGCGGTTCAGAAACTCGGGGCGGAAGACCTTTTCGATCTGATCCGTCACGCGACTCTTCATGCTCTCGTACGACGAATCCCCGTCTGGCTTCTGGAAACCAAAGGCCGACTCATTCTTGATCGCTTCCGCACCCGCGTTCGTGGTCATGATCAGAATCGTGTTACGGAAGTCGACGTTACGTCCGAAGCTGTCCGTCAACCGCCCCTCTTCCATCACCTGCAGCAACATGTTGAAGACGTCGGGATGAGCCTTCTCGATTTCGTCCAGCAGCACGACCGCATACGGCCGTCGACGGATCTTCTCGGTCAGCTGTCCCCCTTCTTCGTAACCGACATATCCCGGCGGAGCGCCGATCAGTCGGCTCACGTTGTGCTTCTCCATGTACTCGCTCATGTCGATCTGGATCAGCGCGTCGTCGTCGCCGAACATGAATTCGGCCAGTGCCTTGGCCAGCAGCGTCTTGCCGACGCCAGTCGGGCCGGCAAACACGAAGCATCCGGTCGGCCGCTTGGGATCCTTGAGCCCGCTGCGGCTGCGGCGGACGGCCTTCGAGATCGCCTTGATGGCTTCCTGCTGGCTGATCACTCGGCGATGGAGATCGTCTTCCATCTTCATCAACCGCAGACTGTCCTCGGTGGACAACCGCGTCAGCGGGATGCCCGTCATCTTGGACACGACTTCGGCAATCACTTCCTCGTCAACCACTCCGTCGGTCTGCTTCGACTTCTCGCGCCATTCCCGCTGAATGTGTTCCTTTTTCTTCTTTAGCTTGTCGGCCTGATCGCGCAGCGCAGCGGCCTTTTCAAAGTCCTGGCTCGCCACCGCCTCCTCTTTTTCCTTATTCAGCCGTTCGACGTCTTCGTCGATCTCCTTCAGATCCGGAGGCTTGGTCATCGTGCGCAACCGCACCCGTGCGCCCGCTTCGTCGATTACGTCAATGGCCTTGTCAGGCAGGCAACGCGACGTGATGTAACGCTGCGACATTTCCACGGCCGAGACGATGGCATCGTCGGTAATCTGCACACGGTGGTGGTCCTCATACCGCTCCCGCAACCCCTTCAGGATCTCAACGGTTTCATCCTGCGAAGTCGGTTCAACGATGATCTCCTGGAAGCGGCGTGCCAGCGCACTGTCCTTTTCGACGTATTTGCGGTACTCGTCGAGCGTCGTGGCACCGATACACTGAATTTCGCCGCGCGCGAGGGCCGGCTTCAGCACGTTGGCCGCGTCGATGGCTCCTTCAGCGCCTCCGGCTCCCACTAACGTGTGCAATTCGTCGATGAACAAGATCGTGTTCTTCGCGCGGCGCACTTCGTTCATGACGGCCTTGATGCGTTCCTCAAACTGACCACGGTATTTGGTGCCCGCGACCATCATGGCCAGGTCGAGCACGACGATCCGCTTGTCGGTCAGGATTTCGGGGACGCTGCCCGCGATCACGCGCTGAGCAAAACCTTCGACGATGGCCGTCTTGCCGACGCCCGCTTCGCCCAGTAACACCGGGTTGTTCTTCGTGCGGCGGCACAACACCTGAATGGCCCGCTCGATTTCACGTTCCCGCCCGATCACCGGATCCAGCTTCTTCTGCCGCGCGAGTTCGGTCAGGTCGCGACCGAAGCTGTCCAAGGCGGGTGTCTTCGATTTGCCACCGGTCTTTTGACTCGGCGACGACTCGGCACCCACCGCCGCTTCGCGCCCGCCCCGTTCGCCACCACCATCATCGAGACCGTGCCCGAGCAGGTTCAACACTTCTTCGCGCACTTCTTCGAGCTTCAAGCCCAGATTCATCAAGACCTGCGCGGCCACACCTTCCTGCTCCCGCAACAGGCCCAGCAGGATGTGTTCGGTCCCGACATAATTGTGGTTCAGATTCCGGGCCTCTTCCATCGAGTATTCGATCACCTTCTTGGCACGCGGCGTCTGCGGCAGCTTGCCCATGGTGACCATCTCCGGCCCGCTCTGCACCAGTTTCTCGACCTCCAGACGGATCTTGCGCAGATCGACGTCCAGGTTCTTCAGCACATTGGCAGCCACTCCGCTCCCTTCCTTGACCAGCCCCAGAAGGATGTGCTCGGTGCCAATGTACTCGTGGTTAAACCGCTGCGCTTCCTGGTTCGCCAGCTGCATTACCTTTCGTGCGCGGTCCGTAAAGCGTTCGTACATGGATTTCCCCTTGCTAAACAAGCGGGCTGCAAACTCCCGCGTCAAATAACCCCGCTATCAACTCCCGCGTCCGTCCTGCTCCCTCATGCCGCATCCGCCCCAGCGGGGCGATCCGTCGCACGACCCGCTACCGAAATCGTCCCCTCCGCTACGGCCAACTGGCTCAAGGCTCGCCGTTCCGCCCGCAACTCCCAGCGCCACTTGTCGGCGCGATCCTGCTGCGCCAACTCGCGCAACTGTGCGGCTGCTTCCGCGTATCGTCGTGTCCGTCGGTATAACGTCGCCAACAGGAAGTGAGAGTCCACGTCGTGATAGGAATGACGCAGCGCTTGTTTCAGCAGCGACTCGGCTTCAAACCAATTGCCTCTTAAGTATTCCCCTTGGGCCTGGATAAACAAGCCCCGATCGTCGACTCCCTTTTCGTCCACGTTGCCGCTCTCGGACACCCGCTGCTCGACGAACCCCGCCAGCCCACGATACGATCGAATGGCCCAGAACAGCCACCACCCAGCAAACGCAAACATCGCCCCGACACGCGACGCTCCCGTCAAAAAGTCCAAGCCGGGCAAACTGGCCACGACCAGTGCATTCAGCGCAAGACCAGAAACCAAGGCCAGGGCCAACGCGTAACCGTCGCCCTGCAGCCACAGCCGCGGCAATCCCGGCCAGCAACAAAGCCATACCGGCAATCGACGCATCGAGCCTTACTCCGGTTTCCGTTCCATCGCGCCATACCTGGCCAGCTTGCACCGCATTCTCTCGCGCTCGCCAGCGTTCGGCCCCACTCCGCCTGCCCGGTCGTCGCTGTCGCTTGCCGGCAACCCACCGAGGAGCGACGGCCTGGAAAACTCCTCCGCTGCCGCCGAACGCCGCGGAATTCTAGCTCGCCAGGCAGGAACGAGCAAGGCAAGTAAGTGCGCTGGTTGGGTTTACGATGAGGCCGAATCGCTACACACCCCGTCACGCATGCCGGTTCTGCCGCCCGTGCGGGGTGAGCCCGGCTGCGCAGAGTACGCCCAGAGCGACCTTCCGTCGCCGTTCATTCACCGTCGGATGCGTTCTTGCGTGTGCGAGCGGGGGGCTTGGTCGCCGCCTTGGTACGCTTGGCGGTTCGCCCCGCTTTCGCCGTCGAAGTCGATTCGCCATCTTTGGGGGTCCGCGGAGCCTTCCCCATCTTGCGCGTCGCTCGTTTTTTCCCACCCCCTTGGGCGGCACGTTCCGCCAGCAAGGCCAACGCGGCCTCCCAGGTCAGCTCTTCCGGGTTCGCCCCCTTGGGAAGCGATGCATTGGTCTCTCCATCTGTGACGTAAGGCCCATAGCGTCCGTCCAGCAACTTAACCGGCTGCTCCGTGACCGGCGAAGCCGCGAATACCTTCAGGGGCTCACGTGGTGCCGCTCTCCCTCGCCCACGCGTCTTCGGCTGCGCAAGCAGCTGGAGGGCCTCGTCCAGCGTGATATCCAGTACCGACAGCTCGCCGGAGAGGGAGCGTGTCTCCGCACCCCACTTGATGTAGGGTCCGAACTTGCCCCGCGTGGCGATGATCGGCTCGCCATTGTCCGGGTGATTTCCCACTGTTCTCGGCAACGCCAACAACTTCAGCGCCAGGTCGAGCGTCACGTCTGTCGGTGGCATGTTGCGCGGCAAGGAAGCGAATTTTGGCTTCTCCGCGTCCCCCGCCGACCCCAGCTGGACGTACGGGCCAAACCGTCCGGACTTCAAAAACACCGGCTTGTTCGTCTCAGGACATGTTCCCAAGGGCTCGTCTGCGGCCTGCCCCCGATCGAGAAGGTCGCAAGCCTTTTCCGCCGTCAACTCATCGGGCGGCAGGTCTAACGGTACGCTTGCCTTACGGTCTCCTTGCTCCAGGAACGGGCCATATCGGCCGACCCGGACAAATATCTCCTCGCGATGTTCTCCCGTGTCAGGTATCCCGACAGAGAACCGGCTTAGCGACCTGGGGTCAATTTCTTTGGCCTTGGTATCGACCTGGTCCCGCAGCCCCGGCTTTCCATTGCCAAAGTAAAACCGCTGCAGATAGTCGACGTGCTCCGCCTCGCGGCGACTGATGGAGTCCAGAAAATCTTCCATCTGGGCCGTGAACTGATAATCCACCAGGGATGCCAGGTGTTCTTCCAGTAATCGCGTGACGGCGAAGGCCGTCCAGGTGGGGACCAGGGCGTTGCCCTTGCGAAACACGTAATCGCGGACCTGAATTGTTTCGATGATCGAAGCATACGTGCTCGGCCGGCCGATTCCCATTTCCTCGAGACGACGCGTCAACGACGCTTCGGTATAGCGAGCCGGAGGCTGCGTCGTGTG
Source organism: Pirellulaceae bacterium (assembly GCA_050186685.1). Lineage (GTDB taxonomy): Bacteria > Planctomycetota > Planctomycetia > Pirellulales > Pirellulaceae > CAZFLF01. The sequence goes on along the minus strand of JBFWYF010000045.1, from coordinate 2,935 downwards.
ATCCCGCGGCACCAGGTCGCGGCAACGTACCTCCTGGCCGACCTCGAGGGCGGGCAGGATGGACTCCCGATCCGCCAATTCCGCCTGCGGATTGTCCGACCCTTCGACGTAAGCCCGCAGGAATCCTGGAAAGTCGATCGTCTTGCCACTGACACGAAATACCGCTCCCCCGGCCTCCAGCGTAATCGTCGTCCGGTGTCCGCGGGCATCCTCCATCTGGCTCGCAATGGTCCGCTTCCAGATGAGCTCGAATAGTCGGTACTCGTCCGGTCCCAGTTCGCCGCGCAGCGCTTCGGGCAGCTTAAAGGGGTGTCCGGCCGGACGAATCGCCTCGTGCGCTTCTTGGGCGTTCTTCACCTTGCTCGTGTACTCGCGCGGCTGAGGCGGCAAGTACTGCCGTCCGTATTCGGCTTCGACGAGCTCCCGGGCCGCTTCAATGGCGACGCGAGCCAGCGTCGTCGAGTCCGTTCGCATGTAGGTGATATGGCCGTTCTCGTACAGTCGCTGGGCGGCTGACATCGTCCGCCGCGCAGTGAACCCGAGCTTGCGGTTGGCCTCTTGCTGCATCGTGCTCGTCGTAAACGGAGCCGCAGGCGACTCGCGATACGGTTTGCTCTCGACCGCCGTAACCCGATACCGCTCGCTTCGCAATCGCCCGACCAGCGCCTGTGCCTGCGACGCGTCGAGCAGGAGCAGCGTGGGGTCCTTCAAAGCCCCGGTCGTGGCGTCAAAGTCCTTGCCGACCGGGAGCCGTCGACCATCGACACTGAGCAACTGCGCCGTGAACTCCTCTCCCGCCCTGGTGGGATCCCCCGGTATCGTCGCGAAATGCCCTTCGACATCCCAGTAGGTCGCCGAGCGAAACGCGATCCGCTCCCGCTCGCGTTCCACAATCAAACGCACCGCGACGCTCTGCACCCGTCCGGCCGAAAGCTTTGGCTTGACTTTCTACCACAGCAACTGGGAAACATCGTAGCCATACAAGCGGTCTAAAATCCGGCGGGTCTCCTGCGCGCGTACCAGCCCCTCGTCGATGTCGCGGGGATGGGCCAGCGCCTCGAGAATCGCCTCTTCCGTGATCTCGTGAAACACCAACCGCTTCACCGGGACCTTGGGTTTGAGCACCTGGCAGAGGTGCCAGCTGATCGCCTCTCCCTCGCGGTCTTCGTCCGTCGCAAGATACAGATCTTTCGCGTCGGCCAGCGCATCTTTCAGCTTGGAAACCTGCTTCGCTTTTTCAACGGGCACAATGTAAACGGGCGAAAATCCCGCCGTCACATTCACTCCGAGATAGGCCCAACTTTCCTTCTTGTACTTTTCGGGGACCTCCTTGCGGCCACTCGGCAGATCCCGAATGTGGCCGATGCTCGCCTCGACCTTGAAGTCGCCCCCCAAAAAACGCCCAATGGTCCGCGCCTTCGCGGGCGACTCGACAATGACGAGCGACTTTTCCGATGCGGAGGCCTTTGCCGTGGACTTTTTCGCCATGATCAACCGTACCCCAAAGGTCCTTGCTAGGTCGCGTCAACGGTAATGGTCGCACTCCAACGTTATCTGGCAACACGTGCCTCGGTCCGCAACACGTTCTCGCTGAGCGGAACGGTTGCGACAACCGGTGCCATCGTGCCCGAGCTCACCCCGCCGACATGCTGTTTGGGATTGAATTTAGGTCGACCGACCCTACAATCTGCGCAACCGCGTCCTTGGGAAAAGTCCCGCATCTGGATAATAAGTATCCAATCGGCCTGTCAAGCCCCAACGGCACGCGCGGCAGCCGCCAGCTCCCGTAGGAGTCCGGGAAACGAGGTGGTCTGGGAAGCCCAGCTAAAGCACCGGAAACAGCTCATGGCCAGTCCGCTCACAACGCTTCGCAAATACCAGTTCGCTTTCTTCGTTTTCTTCGGCGTCGTGCTGATGATCGTATTCGTCATCGACGACCCGCTTAACCGATGGCTCAGCAGTCGTTCCGGTCCGAGCCGCGCTACAAACCGCACCGTGGCAACCTGGCGGGGTGGTTCGATCCGCGAATCAGACATCGCCAGCGAACGCGAAGTGCGTAACGTCGTGCGCCAGTTTCTGGGAGCCGTCTCCGAGGAAACATCCAAACGTAAAGGACAACCCCGCGTCCGCGAACTCATGTTGTCGTCCAACGACGAAGAAATCGTCTACACCCATGTCTTGGCCAGTCGGGCCGAGCAGATGGGGATGACCGCCAATGATGAAACAGCACTACAATATCTCGAAAAACTATCGGCGGATCTGATTCCGCGCGTCGAACTGGGCGCCATCTTCCAGTCCTCGGTGGGTTCCCGCATCCCCGAACAGCTGGCGCTGAATGTGATCAAGACCGAGTTGCTCGCCCAGAACTACATCGCGATGACCTATCCTGACCTGTCAGGTGGCCAATTGCCTGCTCAAGCTTGGGAATACTTCCAGCGGCTGCACCGACGCGTCCAGGCCGAGATCCTGCCGGTAAAAGTGGCTGATTTCAAGGCCAAAGTTCAAAAGCAGCCCACCGAGACAGAAATTACGGCGCTTTACGAGCAACACAAAAACGAATATCCCAACGAATTTTCGCCCACGCCCGGTTTCAAACGGATGCGGAAAGCGGCTTTCGACTACGTGAAGGCGGACCGCAAGAAAATTGAGGACGAACTCTATACGCAACTCCGACCACAAGTCACGCCCGAGGAAATCAACGAATACTACGAAAAGAACCGACAGGAATTCCTGCAGACCGCACAACCGCAAGTGCCCGCTTCACCCACCACCTTACCGGCCGAGGAACCAACTCAACCGCCTGCTTCGGAACCAGCCAAGTCCGAACCAGCCAAGTCCGAACCAGCCAAGTCCGAACCAGCCAAGTCCGAACCAGCCAAGTCCGAACCAGCCAAGTCCGAACCAGCCAAGTCCGAACCAGCCAAGTCCGAACCAG
>JBFWYF010000044.1:0-17217 GCA_050186685.1 Pirellulaceae bacterium | reverse complement strand
CAGGGTCGTCTGGACGCGGCGGGCGATGGCGTAGTGGCGTTCACCCACGTACTGAGGATCGAGAATGCGGCTGCTGGACGCCAGCGGATCGACCGCGGGATAGATGCCCTTCTCGGCAATAGCCCGTTCGAGATAAATAAAAGCGTCGAGCTGGCCGAACGCCGTGGCCGGAGCGGGGTCCGTCGGGTCGTCCGCCGGAACGTAGACCGCCTGCACCGACGTGATCGCGCCTTTATTGGTCGAGGTGATGCGTTCCTGAAGGGCCCCCATCTCGGTGCCCAGCGTAGGCTGATAACCCACGGCAGACGGCATGCGTCCCAGCAACGCAGACACTTCGCTGCCTGCCTGGGAGAATCGGAAAATATTGTCGACGAACAGCAGGGTGTCTTTGCCGGTCACATCGCGGAAGTACTCGGCCATGGTCAAGGCAGACAGCGCCACGCGGAGTCGAGCTCCCGGGGGCTCGTTCATCTGGCCGAAGACCATGCACGTCTGTTCGATAACTTTCCGTCCGGTCTGCCCGATTTCGGTGTGCTGCATTTCGAGCCACAGGTCAGTCCCTTCGCGGGTCCGCTCGCCCACGCCGGCAAAGACGGAATAACCACCGTGCGACGATGCGATGCGGGCAATCAACTCGGTGAGGATCACGGTCTTGCCCAGACCGGCTCCGCCGAACAACCCGGCCTTACCGCCTCGCACAAACGGCGTCAGCAGGTCGATAACTTTGATGCCCGTAGCGAACAACTCGGTACTGGTTGACAATTCGCTGACTTTGGGCGCCTCGCGATGAATGGCGCGGTACTCGGAGACGTTGACGGGCCCGCGCCCATCGACTGGCTGTCCCAGCAGGTTGAACACGCGACCAAGCGTCTCCTGGCCCACGGGCACGGACACCGGCGCGCCGGTGTCCACGCAATCCTGGCCCCGGGTAAGGCCATCGGTGCTGCCGAGCGCGACGCAGCGGACGCGTCCGCCACCCAGATGCTGCTGGACTTCCCCGGTCAAGTTCAGCTTGACGCCCTTGCGATCGGAGACGACCTTGACCGCGTTGTAGATCGCGGGCAGCTGGTTTTCGGCAAACTCGGCGTCGAACGTCGAACCAATAACCTGGGTGATACGGCCGATCTTGTTTTGTGTAACTGTCGACATGGGTTCTGGCCTATCGTGCTAAGCGGGTCAAATGCTCTTCTGTACTCGTTTCCCGCGGGCCGCTCACGCAGCGCCGGAGGAGATGGGTGGCGAACGGGCGCTGCTTAACCCTTCAGCGCTTCGGCGCCTCCGATGACTTCCATAATTTCGTTGGTAATCTGGGACTGGCGAGCCCGATTATAGGTTCGGGACAGCGACTTGATCATGTCGCCGGCGTTTTCCGTGGCGGACTTCATCGCGACCATGCGGGCGATCTGCTCGCTGACCGCAGCATCCAGGAAGCACTTGAACAGCTTCACTTTGAAGCTCGCGGGGACCACTTCTTCCAGGATGCTCTCGGCCGACGGCAGGAACTCGTACTGCGTGCCGCTGCCAGGTGGCGCCGATGCGGTAGCCGACTCGGCCCCTTCGATGGCCCCGAGCGGTAACAGGGTTTCATGCGTCGCAATCTGCTTCGCGACGCTCACAAAGCGCGTGTAGACGACCTCCAGCCTGTCGAGCTTTCCTGTCGCGTACTCGTCGAGGTACCGATTGGCAATCTCTTCGACATCCAGAAACGCCGGCTGGTCATCGAACTGGGTAAACGTGGTGTCGACGGGGACCTGGCGGAAGCGGAATGCCGCGATCCCACGTTTCCCCGACACTTCCACGCGCACTTCGCCCACAGTGCTCTTCAACTCGTGCGCCCGAGGCACCGCCATCCGCACGATGCTGGAGTTGTAGCCCCCGCACAAGCCCCGGTTGGCGGTCAGGACCAGTAGAACCGCACGCGCGGGCTTGTCACGCTGTTCGAGCAGCGGATGCGTCACCTTGAGGCCCGACCGCGACAGGTCGGCGACGAGCTGGGTGATACGCCGCGTGTAGGCCGTCGCCGCCGAAGCACGGTCCATGGCCTTTTTGAATCGCGCCGTCGCGATCAACTCCATGGTCCGCGTGATCTTGCGGATGTTCCGGATCGACTTGCGCCGCTTATCAAGGGCTCTTGCTTTCGCCATGTCGCTCGACCGCCGCTGCGGCTTTCGCCCCTTGTGAGGTTCCTGGTTGCGCTGTCACCGACGCCCTAACCGCTCGGATGGTCGCGGCAGTGGCTACTTCCGTTACGCCTTCCAACTGCGAGCGAAATCCTCAATCGCGGCCACAACCGCTTTCCGAACGGGGTCGTCCGCCGACTTGAGCGTGTTGCCTTTATCCTTGCCCTCGTCCACCATCTTCCACACATCGGCCCGCTGATCACGGACGAATCGGTGGAAGCTCTCCTCCCACTCCCGCACCTTGTTCACAGGCACCTTGTCGAGGAACCCTTGCGTACCCGCAAAAATGCTGAGGATCTGGTCGACGACGTGCATGGGCCGATATTGGGGCTGCTTCAGCAGCTCAACCATGCGGTACCCGCGATCGAGCCGCGACTGCGTCGCCGCGTCAAGCTCGGTTCCCAGCTGGGCGAACGCCTCGAGCTCGCGGAACGCCGCCAAGTCGAGTCGCAGGCCTCCCGCCACGTTTTTCATGGCCTTGACCTGGGCCGCGCCACCGACACGTGACACCGATATACCGACGTTCATGGCTGGCCGAATACCGGCAAAGAACAAGTCTGGCTGCAGATAGATCTGCCCATCGGTAATCGAAATTACATTCGTCGGAATGTAGGCCGAAACCTCACCTTCCAGCGTCTCGATAATCGGCAGCGACGTGAGTGATCCACCACCCAGCTCCTGGGACAACTTTACCGACCGTTCGAGCAGCCGGCTGTGGCAGTAGAACACGTCACCCGGATAGGCCTCACGTCCCGGCGGACGCCGCATGAGCAGCGACAGTTGGCGGTACGCGACCGCCTGCTTGGATAAATCGTCATAGACGATCAATGCGTGCTGGCCTTTCCACATGAAGTACTCGGCCATCGACGTGCCCGCGTAGGGAGCAACGTACTGGAGCGGCGCCGGCGCACTCGCACCCGACACGATGACCGTTGTGTACTCCATGGCCCCGTGGTCCTGCAGCACCTTGATGACGCCCGCCACGGACGAGTCCTTCTGGCCGATTGCCACGTAGAAGCACTTGACGCCCGTCCCCTTCTGGTTGAGGATCGCATCGATCGCAATCGCGGTCTTGCCTGTCTTGCGGTCGCCGATGATCAACTCCCGCTGCCCGCGGCCGATTGGAGTCATCGCGTCCACCGCCTTGATACCCGTCTGCATCGGCTCGCTCACAGGCTGCCGCTCGGCGACACCCGGCGCGATAATCTCGACGGGACGCTGTTCTGAGGCCACAACGGGCCCTTTGCCGTCCAACGGATTCCCCAGCGGATCCAGCACGCGACCGATGACCGCGTCGCCGACCGGCACCGACAACAGCTGGCCGGTCGCGCGGACCTCATCCCCCTCGTTGATCTCGAGGTAGTCACCGAGAATGATGATGCCGACGCTGCTCTCTTCCAGATTGAACGCCAGCCCGCGTACGCCGTTCGGAAACTCGACCATCTCGCTGGCCATGACTCCGGACAGCCCATAGACGCGGGCAATGCCGTCGCCCACTTCCAGCACGGTGCCGACCTCACGCACATCGATCTGGCTGGAGTACTGCTCGATTTCGCCTTGAATTACCGAAGCGATTTCATCCGCATTGAACTTCATGACTAGCGTCCGATGGTATCTCGAAAATAATTAGTCTTATCGGGTTCGTATCGGCGATGTCCGGACCGACCAAGTATGCCGCCCGCAGCGCCGCGAGCCGAACCGTTAATTCGCCACGGCGAAACGCTCCGAGTGCGCTCGTAACGTCTGCGCCGAACGCGCCACCAGCTCGCCGCGAAGCTGCTTCAGCTGGTTGGCAATGCTGCCGTCATAGACCGTGTCGCCGATCCGTATCAGCATCCCACCAATCAAATCCGGATCGACTTTGACTCGTAAATCCACGTCCTGGCCAAAGGACGCCTTTAACTTCTGAACGATCATGTCCCGAATAACCGGGTCCAGTTCCGCGGCGGTGATGAGGTGCACTTCCATGCGGCGCCGGAGTTCGTTCAACAACCGCCGAGCGGCGACGCGGACTGCCCGTACGGCCTCGAACCGCCCCCGCCGTGTCAGCACCTTGACGAAGTTCAGGAACTCGGCACTGGCCCGCCCGCGGAAAGCCTTGTCAATCAGGCGTTCCTTCGCATCAAACGATACACGCGGCGATGCCAGTGAGGCCTCAAACTGCGGTAACTTCGGGAGCACGTCGTCCACCAGCGAATCCAGCTCGGCCAGGACCTCGTCCGTTTTCCCCGCCCGCTCCGTCGCTGCCAGCAGCCCTTTGGCGTAAACGGTGCCGAGATGCTCAAGCCCCGGATCCAGGACCGTCGAATGTTGAACTTCTACCATAATGGCAAGTCGGCTCGCATCCGCATGAAATTAGCGAGAGACACGCATCCCCCGCGCCACCGTTGCGTGCCGCAACGGACCTAGTTGCGACTCGGAAACTGGTCCAGCACCTCGCGAATCAATTCCGCATGGTCCTGCTGGGTTAACTGACGGCGTACCATCCGACCCGCCAACACGACCGCCAAGTCGACGCTCTTCTGAGTCATCTCCTGGAGCGCCTGATTTTTGGCGCCCGTGATGTCCTCGATGGCCCGTTGCCGTTCCTTCTGAGCTGCTTCCTGTGCCTCGGCCAGAATCCGCTCCCGGGCGGCATCCGCATCCTTCCGAGCCTGACCTACGATATTGCGCGCTTCCTCGGCCGCCGCCGCCAGCTTCGCCTCGTACTGACGCAGCTGAGCCGCCGCCTTATCGGCGCTGCGCTGCGCCTCCTCAATGTTCGCGGCAATGGCAGCCTCTCGCTTCTCCAACCCGTCCATGATCGGCCGCCACGCGAACTTCGTCAGCAGGATCAGCAGCCCCAGAAATACCAGCAACGTGCCAATCGCTAAGTCGCTTTTCCACTGCGACGGATCCTCGAGCTGGGGTCCCGCATTGGCGTGTGACAAGTCCGTGGGGTCATGGTGCGCCCCATGACCACCTCCATGATCGCCCGCCGCATGTTCTGCGTGCGCGTCGGCGGCCTCAGCGTGAGCTCCCGCGGCGGGAGCCGAGTGTTCCGCGTCGCTCGCCGCCTTCTCCGCAACTGCCTCGCTCGTGCCCGTGTGACCGGGCGCGGCCTTCTCTTGAGCATCCGTGCGGCCCACGAGCCACATCCCAGCCCAAACCGCGCCCAAGACCCACATGGCCTTCCACGGGCGCCAACCCACTTCCAACGCGGACGCGTTCTTCATCATGGCCATCCCCAACTCGACGCTAGGCGGAAATCACCGGTCCTGGACGCCACGCGACCTTAGCCCCACGGATTCTGCGTCAAGCAGATGTACAGAGCGAAGAACGTGAAACCTTCGATCAGCGCCGCCGCGATCAACATCGCCGTCTGGATGCGGCCCGCGACTTCCGGTTGACGTGCCATGCTCTCCACCGCAGTCGCGGCCAGCTTGCCAATACCGTACGCCGCGCCGATCGTCACCAACCCGGCGGCAAAGGCTCCGGAAAATGAGATCAGCGACTGAGCCGGCTGCTGAGCCGCGGCCGGAATCGCCGACAACAAGAACATTCCCAGCCCAATGCTCGCAACCTTCGCAAAGTTCTTCACTGCATGAGTCTCCTGCGTCAAAAGCAAATTCAGCTTGCGATGCCGCCTAATGGCTGTGCAACGCCGCTCCAATAAACATCGCGGACAAAAATGCAAAAATGTAAGCCTGAAGGAAAGCCACAAACAGCTCCAGGCAACTCAACAACACCGATCCCGTTACCGAAATCGCGGCTGTTAAGGGCCAAACACTGCCACTGCCCACTACCCCTTCGAGACTGAACGCCAAAGCCATAATCGAAAGTAACACAATGTGCCCGGCAACCATGTTTGCCAACAACCGCACGGACAGTATCGCGTGCTTAATCAGCAGCCCCGCCAGCTCGATCATCAAGATCAGCGGCTTCAGCAGAACAGCCATGAACACAGGCACGTCCATGCTGGGTATCTGATTCAGGAAGTAACCACCGACGCCGAAGCGCCGCATCCCGAACAACACCCCCGTCGCAAATGTGACGATCGCAATGGCCGATGTCGTCCCCCATTCGCCCGTCGGAGCGCCAACCCACGGGAGCATGCCCGCCAGATTACAGCCCAGCACAAACAGGAAAATCGTCAGCAGAAGCGGTACAAAACGGTCCGCATCGTAGCGGGGATCATGGTGGTGACCAGGCTCATGCCCGCCCTCGACCGTCTCCCCATCTCCCGCGGAATCGGCAACATGAGGCCCGCCGAGCGTCCGCCCGGCACCGGCATGATCTGCCGGCGAATCCGGAGCGTGCCCGTGCGACTCATGCCCGTGCGACTCATGCCCGTGCGCTTCATGGACGTGCGCTTCATGGACGTGCGACCGGGCGTGAGCCGGTTCGTGGCCGATAACAGGTCGAGCGATTTCGTCGCGGACAAACACGACCAGAGCTTCCAGCAAATTCCAGAGAGCGCCGCGTGGACGTGGCTCCCCCGTCACCCGCTTGGCCAGCCAACTGAAGGCCGCCCACAAGACAATAGCCACACCGATTTCGATCAAAAGAAACCGCGAGATCCCAACGCCCCACTCTTTCTCGTATAAATTCCGCAACCGGGCGAAGGGCTGCGGAATCAGAATCTTGCCACTCAGATGCCGATTGTAAGCCGCCAGCTTTTCCGAGGACCACGTCCACTGCGGCGAAGCATCGTTACGGAAGGCGGTCAGAGCTTCGGGCCCCGACGTGGCCTCGATCGCGTTGTGCCATTGATCGCGAAAAGCACTGCTTTGCGATCGCTGCTGAAACCACTCGCGATCCCCCTCTTCCTGAATGAATCGCCAGAATGGCTTCCCCGTGTTCGCGTGCCCCGTCTCCTTCCACTGCAGGTATCGCGAAATCAGCTCATCCTTCGGCGCCGGAGACGGAGACAGCTTCGTATACTCTTCGTAAAACCGCTGCGCTTCCCAAAGCTGAAATTGAGGATCGAGGCGCAGCCACGTCTCATAGGCACCCGTAAATTCCTTCTTGCTGCTGAACCCCTGCGGCCACAGCCCTTTCGGCACCTCGAAATAGTAACTGTCTTTGATATGGAGAACGGGCGACGCCATAGCCTACGACACCCTCTTGACGATCGAGTCAGAAAACGCCCGCTGGGAAAACGCACCGATTAACCACAGCGACAACAGAGTTTCGACGACCAAGGCCAGCAGGTACATCCCGACAATCATCGGCAACACCCCTACTCCGAGGAGCCAATGCTTGGTCTGCAACAGCACAACCCCCACCAGGAGTGGCGGTGCCATGCGAATCAAGATTCCGCCAAGCACGACACTCGCGCTCTGTTGCGCCTCGGAGAAACACCCCAGCAGCACGAGAGCCACCAGACTCGGCAAACCGACGGCCGCCAGAGCCACCAGCGCGGCAGCCCAGGCCCAGCCACCCACCATGGACACCCCAATCGCAACCGATACCACGAAGCCAACCGCCAGCGCAGCGCTCAGCAGTCCACAGGAAACCAGCAGCCTCCGCCAAGCCGTACCGCTCGACCAGGCTCCGCTCTGGGCGTCCGCACTCATGAGCTATCAGCCAACACTCAGGGTTAAGAAGGCCGGACAATGTAGTCCCGTCGCTGCGGGTGGTCAACCGGCCGCACAGAAAATTTGTGCCACATTTCACGATGTGATTTAACCCGCTGCTTGTCTTGGCATTGCGCCCCGCCGCCTCCGTAGCCACGAGACCAAGACACCCCCTGTGGCGATCTGATAAGGCGCTCTCCGAAGTGGCAACTGCCCATTTATCCCAGACAACCACCGCTTCCCGATCCTTGCAGCCGGCACCGCGGGCGGCCCGACCGGCGAATCCTGGGCCCGTGGCGCTTAAACTATCGTTGCGTTTGACGGAAGTCTCGATTAGACTGAGTCGAGCTATTTGCATCGATTGTGCTGGATTAATTTGGACTGCCTGTCATCAGCTGGTGCTCGCCAAGCAACGGAATGACCTGTCAAGAGTTCATTCGCCCGCAGTTAGCCTAGAACTCCCACCTTAGAGTACCCAGCAAACCGGATTTCCCCGGTGTGACCGCTGTCATCACGGGTCAAGGAGCCGCCCGCGGATGACGGGCTCATGCGGTTAGGGACGGCCGCGTGGGAGTCGTTGCCCCCTGTCAGGGAGGATGCGATTAACAGAGACGGATGGGAATGCGCGCCGTCATACCCCATCCACTTTTACTTGGGAGAATCGGTACGTGATCACCGCTGCCGCGCTTAATGCGAAATCTGTCAAGGAATTGCGATCCGTAGCCGCCCGGATGAAAATTGATGGCAGCGGTAGCCTAGGAAAGGACTCACTCGTGAAAGCCATCGTCCGGGCTTCTCAGGCGAAGGGAAACGCCGTCAAGTCAAACCCCGGCAAGGGGGGGGGCAAGTCACGGGAAGACAAACTTCGATCGGGCAAGGACAAGGACGCGAAAGCCAGCGGGATCCAGAAGTTGGCGCCGAAGATATCCAGCCGCTTGCCTCCGAAGGCCGCGACGGGCAAGCCGGGGACCAAAGCAAGCGACAAGGCGAAGGTGGTGGTAGTCAAACCAAGCGAAGCGAAGCCTGCCAAAGATCAGCCGGGCCATCCAGTAAATGGGCGAAAAGATCCGGGGCTGGCAGAGAAGGCCGTCAAAGGGAAGGCTAGCCCGGGGAAGTCCGGCAAGGACAAGGAGGGATTGGATAAGGCAAAAGAGACGGCCAAGTCGCCTCGCGTAACGGCTCGCATCCAAATGGCACACGCGTTGCGCGATCGAGAAAAGAACTTGGCGACGGAAGCCCAGGCGTCGGCGGAGGTGAAGGTCGTCAGCTTTAACGGGCACGGCCATGGCAACGCGGCCCGCGAGATCCACAAGAGTTCCGTGAAAAAGGACCGAATCCTGCTCCTCGTGCGGGACGCGTACTGGATCCAGGCTGTGTGGGAATTAACGCGCCAGAGCGTGGACCGCGCCCAGGTCGCTCTGGCTCAGCAGTGGCATGCGGCCAAGCCCGTCCTGCGGTTAATCCAATTGGAATCGAACAACACCACCAGTGCGGTCGAGCAAGTGGCCCGCATCATCCCCATTCACGGTGGCGTAAATACCTGGTTTCTGGACGTCTCCAACTCGCCCAAGACCTTCCGCGTCGACATCGGCTATCTAACGGCCACAGGAAAGTTTTTCTCCTTGGCCCGCAGCAACTCCGTGACGACACCGCGGCCAGGATCCGGGGACGGACTCGAGAACAACTGGTCCGATATCGCCAACGATTGCGAAAAAATCTACGCGCTCAGCGGTGGATTCTCGGACGAGATGGCCACGAACGAGTTGCAGGAGGCGTTCGAGGAGCGTCTGGGGCGTCCCATGGGGGGGGCAGCTGGTTCACGCTACGGCGTTGGTGCGGATAAAGTATTCTCGCGGCGCAGCGAGTTCCAGTTCGATGTCGATGCGGAGATGATTATCTTTGGACGCGCGCGGACCAACGCCCGTGTTACGCTGGCCGGGAACCCGGTCAAGCTGCGGCCCGATGGAACTTTCGCCGCGCGGCTCGCGATGCCTGATCGCCGCCAGGTCTTACCCATCGTCGCCAGCAGTGCCGATGGGGTAGAGCAGCGAACGGTCGTCATCGCGGTCGAGCGCAATACGAAGGTCATGGAACCCATGCTCCGCGAAGCCAACGATTGATAGGGTCCTGAAAATGTGCGCGCTTCGTTCTTGGCTCTCGGCCGCGCGGGTCGGGCTCGTGGTGTCCGTTTGCCTCAGTGCCAACCTTTCGGCCGCGGATCTGTCCGGGGCCTGGTCCGGCAGCTGGTCGAGTGATTCCACAGGACATCGCGGTCCTCTGCGCTGCACGCTAACGCAACTGAGCGACGGCAGTTACCGGGCGGACTTCGCCGGGAGATTCTTCAAGCTGATTCCGTTCCGCTACTCGGTTGTCCTGCAAGTCGTCGCGGACGACGGCCAGACTGTACAGCTGTCCGGTTCGCACCATCTCGGCCGGCGGTTCGGTACCTTTACTTACACCGCTTACGCGACGTGTAGCGAGTTCGTGGCGAACTACAGCTCTTGCCGCGACTCGGGGCAGTTCCACCTCTCCCGTTGCTGTCGCTGATTCGACAGTTGTCTGGACAACTGTTGTGCGGCCGGGTAACGTGGTGGCATGACGCCGCCCAAACGACTGACTCGTCCGGCCCCGCATTTCGATTCGCTCGAGCAGGAAGTGTTCCTCAGCATCTGGCGGACGTATGACCGCTTGAAGATGCTCGAGGACGAGCTGTTCGCGCGGTTCGATCTGACGCCGCAACAGTACAACGTCCTGCGGCTGCTCCGCGCCGAATCTCCGGACGCGATCCCCACGCTCGCCCTGCAGACACGGTTGGTGTCGCGAGCGCCGGATATCACCCGCATGCTTGACAAGCTCGAGGAGCGGGGGCTGATCGTGCGGGACCGGCCGGCGGGAAATCGGCGGGTGGTACAGGTGGCGCTGGCATCGGGCGGCCACGAGCTGTTGGATGCAATTGCCGGGCCTCTACGCGAGTGCCATGCCCGCCAGCTCGGGCACATGACCGCTGCGCAGCTGAAACAGTTGACGCAGCTGCTGCACGCCGCCCGTAAGCCGCATGAGGATCCGGGGGGCGTCTGGGAGTAAAGCCGCCCGTTCCAGGCCATTTCACCAAGTTGCCTTCACTCCGTTTGCTCAGAAACCAGGAGAAGTCGATCGTGAGTACTGCTGTCCATATTCCGTCCGAGACCGATGTCATCGTTATTGGGGGAGGCCCCGCCGGTGCGACGGCTTCGACCTTGATCGCCCAGAAGGGGCCGCGCGTTCAGCTGTTCGAACGCGACAAGTTCCCGCGATTCCACATTGGCGAGTCGCTCATTCCCGAAACGTACTGGGTTCTCCAGCGGCTGAATATGCTCGACAAGATGAAGAATAGCCGCTTCGTGAAGAAGTACAGCGTGCAGTTCGTCAACGCGACCGGCAAACTCTCGGCGCCCTTCTATTTCTGGGATAACAAGCCGCACGAATGCTCGCAGACCTGGCAGGTCGTTCGCAGCGAGTTCGACCAGATGATGCTCGACAATGCGCGGGAACACGGCGTCACCGCACACGAAGGAGTGCGCGTGTTGGACGTGCTGTTCGAGGGGTCGCGGGCCATCGGCGTCCGCATCCAACAGCCGGACGGGGCGGCCCAGGAAATTCGCGCTAAGGTGGTCGTCGATGCCAGTGGTCAGAGTGGGTTACTGGCCAGCCGTTTCAAGCTCCGGGTGTGGGATCCGATCCTGAACAAAGGTGCGATCTGGACCTATTGGGAGGGCGCGTATCGGGACAGCGGCCGGGACGAGGGGGCAACTGTCGTGATTCAGACGCCCAACCGGCTGGGTTGGTTCTGGTACATTCCGCTCCACGACAACCGCCTCAGCCTCGGAGTGGTGGCTCCGTTCGACTACCTGTTCAAAGGGCGGGGCAGTCACGAACAGACGTACCACGAAGAGATCGAAGCCTGTCCGGCCGTGAAGGAACGGCTGGCCAACGCGAAGCGGATCACGGGATACTTCGCCACGAAGGACTACTCGTATCGCGCCAAGGAGGCGGCCGGCGATGGGTGGGTGCTCGTCGGCGATGCGTTTGGCTTCCTCGATCCGTTGTACTCATCTGGCGTGCTGCTGGCGATGAAGTCTGGAGAGATGGCAGCGGATGCAATTGTCGAGGGCTTGCAGTCGAGTGATCTATCGGGTGCGCAGCTTGGCAAATGGGCGCCGCTGCTCAACCAAGGAATCGACCGCATGCGGCGGCTGGTGTGCGAGTACTACGACGGATTCAGTTTCGGCACCTTCGTCCGCAATTATCCCGAACTGAAGGGCAAAGTGACGGACTTGCTGATCGGCGACCTGTTCACTGACAGTGTCGACACAGTGTGGGGGCCGATGGAATCGCTGTACCGCGAAGGAAAGTCGACTCCCAAGCGGTGGGATGCCGGTACGCCTCCGGAGATCGCGGCCAACAAGCTCAACGAGTTGTACCTGCCCGACGGGGTCAAGCCGTAGGTCTGGGGACTGGGCGATCGCCTTCGACTAGGCTCTGTCAGAAAACCGCGTGGACCTGACCCTCTCCCGGACTGCCGGGAGAGGGGACTGGATGAACCGCTTCGCGGTCCATCATGTGGGTTCTCTGACAGAGCCTAGACTTGATCGGTCCCCCCAGGAAGCCGTTCATCGCGTCGTCTCGCCCGCCACCAGAGAAAGGGGGCGGGCGAGCGGCCGCGATGCGAGAATCGAGACTACGGGCAGTCGGGCGACTGGACTTTGACCAGCGAGTTGGCTGTCTGAGCTCCGCAGTGTTGAGTGAAACCACGGCTCAACTTATCGCACCAGCGGGCCAGTTCGTCGTTGCTCACCGCGAATGGTGGCGCATAGATCACGGCCACGACATCGGGATCGTCGGCGCCGATTTTCCCGTGCATCGAGTCCTTGATCGGTGTTCCGAGCGGCACGGTTTCCTCCCCTTGGTCGGCGCAGATGCAGATCAGACCGGCGAGGTCCAGCTCCTGTCCTGTGCGATTGAAGACGAACTTTTCCTCCGGCCGGCCGTAACGTATTACACCGCCCGCGGCGAAGCGGGAGGCCGACAGCAGCGAGATCGGCAGCCCCGACTCCAGCGAGATGGCGTTTAACCAATCCACGGCATTCAGGATCTGCGGCAAGGCCCCCGTTTCGGTGACTGTGCGGAGCAGGTATTCCTGGGCCGGCTTGTTCCGGCCAGCTGGTTTGAACCCTCCGGCTCGCAGTAGTTTTCTCACACCTTCCCGGCGCAGGTCGCCACCTCCCATTCCATCGCGGAGCACCGTGGCCACTATCTCGTCGCACGCGGCCCGCAAGGCGGGCGACGCAGGCTCGATGTGGAGCCCCCGTGCCAAGACGATGCCGGCGAGCAGATGACCGACCTCGGGGTCGATGTGGATGGGGATCATGTGGCTCAGCCTATCGGATTCAGGGACGGGATCAAGCGAACGCTCGTCGCCGCGGGTGACTTGAGTTACCATGGCGGACCACCCCTACCCACTGGCTCCGCTCTGCAGAGGTACTTGCTGTATGGGATGCGCGCGTTGGATCGCTTCGACTCTTCTGACCGCCGGCGTGCTAGCGCACGGTGGACTGCTGTTGGCCCAAGCCCCTTCCGCCGACGCGGCACGAACCAGCCTGCCGACTGCCTTCCCCATACCTCCGAATACGCAGCCGACCCCGCAGGGGATCACGCCCCCGGAGGCGGCCTTGGCCGCGCTGCGGCTGCCTCCCCAGTTTCGGGCGACGCTGTTCGCCGCCGAACCGGACGTGCGGCAACCGATTGCATTGGCTACCGATACGCGCGGGCGGCTGTGGGTCGCCGAGAACTACACGTACTCCGATCGTGAAACCAACTTCGACCTCCGGTTGCGCGATCGCATCACCATCCTGGAAGACCGCGACCGCGACGGCCGATACGACAAACGAACGGTGTTCTGGGATCAGGCCTCGCAACTGACGAGTGTCGAGGTCGGCTTCGGCGGAGTGTGGGCGCTTTGCCCGCCCTATCTGCTGTTCCTGCCGGATCGCAACGGCGACGACGTACTCGACAGCGAACCAGAAATTGTTCTGGATGGCTGGAACAACGATACCATTCGCCACAACATTGCCAATGGGCTGCGGTGGGGCCCCGATGGCTGGCTGTATGGTCGCCATGGCATCACGACAACCTCGTTTGTCGGAGCTCCGGGCGCCTCGGCCGACCAGCGTACGGCGATCAATTGTGGAATCTGGCGCTATCATCCCGTGCGGCGGACTTTCGACGTCGTCTGCCATGGCACGACCAATCCTTGGGGCATGGACTGGGACGAACATGGCCAGCTGTTCTTCATCAACACGGTCATCGGCCATCTATGGCATGTCGTGCCCGGCGCGCATTTTCAACGGATGTTCGGCGAGGACTTCCGCCCGCACTTGTACGAACTGCTGCCGCAGACGGCCGACCACTTCCATTGGGACACCGTCGAGAAGTGGAGCGACATTCGCAATACGGGAGTCACGCCCAGCACCGATCGCGCCGGCGGCGGACACGCGCACTGCGGCATGATGATCTACCAAGGCGGCATCTGGCCGAGCCGCTATCACAACACCGTCTTCACGGTCAACCTGCACGGACATCGGTTGAACAACGATCGGCTGGAACGCCGAGGTGCGAGCTATATCGCCACGCACGCACCCGATTTCCTGACAACCGACGATCCCTGGTTTCGCGGAGTGGAAGTGACCGCCAGCCCGCACGGCGACATGTACCTGGCCGACTGGTCCGACATCGGCGAATGCCACGAAAACGACGGCGTGCACCGATCGACCGGCCGTATCTACCAGATCACATACGCGCCGCAAGCGGACGGAACCGCGGCGACGCAGGCGTCGCGTACGGGCGAAGCCGGCTCCGACACAATCGTGCCGGACGGCGGCGCGCACGCCGCCTTGAACAGCTGGCTGGTCGCGGCTCAGCAGCATCGAAACGAATGGTTGGTGCGCCAGGCGCGGATGGTGCTGTACGAGCGTGCGGTCGCGGGGCAGGACATGACCCGCGTGCATGCGGAACTGCTGCGCATGTTCGAGCAGCACAAATCCCCGCGGCACGCGCTGCGGGCTATGTGGGCTCTGTATGTGACGGGCGGTGTATCCGAGGACTGGCTGGTCTCACAGCTCGCTCACGCATCAGAACATGTTCGCTGCTGGTCCGTGCAGCTGTTATGTGATCAGGGCCGCCCTGCTCCCTCGGTCCTATCCGCTCTGTGTGAGCTCGCGGAACGAGAATCGTCCGGGTTAGTACTGTGCTATCTCGCTTCGGCGCTGCGCCGCCTGGAGGCAGCGGAACGTCTGGCGTTGGCGGAGCGGATTGGTGGTCACGCGGAATTTGCCGGTGATCCAATTTTGCCTCTGCTGGTGTGGCACGGTCTGGAGCCCGCAGTACCTCAGCTGCCGGCCCAGGCAGTCGCCGCCACCCGCACGCTCCAATTTCCTAAGACGCGTGAATACGTCGCCAGGCGGGTGACCGCGGAGCTAGAGCGCCAGCCCGAGGCATTTGCGGCCTTGGTGGCCGCCGCGCGGGACGCGCACCGTCCGGCCCAACAACGTGACTACCTGCGCGGCATGGCCGCTGGTCTGCGCGGGTGGCGCCGAGCCACCCCGCCGCCCGCCTGGTCCGAGTTCGTGCGGGACATCGAATCCCAGGGCGACACCGAACTCGTCAGTCTCGCTCGGGAACTATCCGTCGTGTTCGGGGACGGCCGGGCAGTCGACGAACTCCGAGAAGTGGCGGCCAACAGCGCGGCGGACCTGGCCAGCCGGCGAGCCGCACTGCGAGCACTGACCGCCGCCAAAGTGCCGGGAATAAACGAATTGTTGCGTAAGATTATCGGTGAACGAGATCTGCAGACAGACGCGATCCGTGGACTGGCCGCCTGCGGGGATGCCGCGACGCCGCAATTCCTGGTCGACCAGTACCGTCGGCTGTATCCTACGGCGCAGCCCGATGCCATTACCACGTTGGCGTCGCGTCCCGAGTACGCCCAGGTGCTGTTCGAGGCGATTGCGCGCGGGAGAATCGACCGCACCGTCGTGACCCCCTTTCACCTCCGTCAGATCCAGACGTTCGGCGATGCGGTGCTGAACGAACGTATCACCCAGCTTTGGCCCGAACTGCAGCAGCTTTCCCAGGCCAAGTCCGGGAGAATCGCTCAGTTGCGTGACGAGTTGACGCCCGAACGCCTCGCGACGGCCAACCTGGCCAACGGCAAGATGCTGTTCGATCGCTCCTGCGCCAACTGCCATGTCCTGTTCGGACAAGGCGGGAAAATCGGCCCCGATCTGACCGGCGCTCAACGATCCAATCTGCAATACCTGCTCGAGAATATCATCGACCCGAGCGCCACCGTGACTGAGAACTTCCGGATGGCGATCGTACTCGTCGCCGACGGCCGCGTGCTGAACGGTATTCTCGCGGAACAAACGGACAAGACGGTCACGGTCGTCACGCCAACGGAGAGAATCGCATTGAGCCGGGACGAGATCGAGGAAATTCGTCCCGCGAACATCTCGATCATGCCCGAAGGCCAGCTGGACGTACTGCACCGCGATCAGGTGCGCGACTTGATCGGGTTTCTCATGCAGTCCCGCTGATCCTTCACGCCCCTGCGGGTCAGAAGTACACGCGCCGGTTATACACGTACCACTCGAAGAGCAAGACGCCGAGTCCGACGAGGAGCAGCCATTTCCAGAGTTCGCGGCGACTCGGCTCGCTCGCCGTCTGTCCTGCGATTTTCTCGTACTCGATCTCGAGTGCGTCGGGCACGTTCAGATCGCTTTCCCGCGTATCAAACAAATTGACCGCGAAGCGTTGTGCCACGTCGTTCTCGGTTCCCTCATGCGTCTGATAGATGCCCAGCTCATCCGTCTTGGTGAAAACAAAGGCGTTCTGGCCTTCCCGTTCGACCTGGAACGACAGGTTGCTGGGCGATTCCACTTCGATGCGGTTCACGGGCAAGAGGCTGCGCAAGGTCACGGACTCGCCGGGCTGCACGCTTCCCAAGGCGATTGCGCCGCGGTTGCCGCCGAGGTAGCGGAGCATATTCATGACGAACACCGGAAAGCTGCGGCGGACAGGCCAATCGGTTTTCGGCACGGGATTGCCACGGGCGTCGGGGCCGACCAATTCGAATCCCAGCACGGCATCTTCGAAGCCGTCCCGTCCGGCAATGACGAATACCGGTCCGGCCGTCGACTCGAACAACACGTCCGCACCAGGTGGTGCCTTGAGCGGGCGAGCCTCGGCCAGCAGGACGTTGCCCATCTCCACCAGTTGCGTCAGCGGATGGGACCGATCGATGTCGAAAATCGCCGGCGCGGGCGAGGCCTCGCCCCCCCACCAGCCCGGGAGCGGAGGTACGGCGCCCAGAAACAGCGTATTTGCATGCGGCAACGTCTCAGGCAGGCATTGGTCGTAAAAGATCAAGTCATAGCTGCCCCACC
>JBFWYF010000043.1:0-17621 GCA_050186685.1 Pirellulaceae bacterium | reverse complement strand
CCAGCAGCTTGACCTTCACCGACTTGAAGCGGGGCTCGAACTTACGGACGATGCGTTCGATGATCTGCCGCATCCGCTCCCGCTCCGACGGCGCCGCCATATTGACGCCGGTGAAATCCGGTATTCCGTAGTTGACCAGCGACAAATCCATCTCGTCGAGGTTCGCTGGAAACGCCACACACCGCCACCGCGTATTGAGCAGGTTTTCCAGGTCTCTGCGTACGCTCTGTTTCATTTCCCGCAACACCTGGTTGCGGGACCGCGGGGCCTCGTGCGTTTTTTCCGGTTCATCGTCCAGCAAACGGTCGAGAACGGACGGAATCAGCGGCTGATCGTCGCGAATCTTGGCCATGACACCTGAGGCTCCCGAGCCGGCACGTTACGAAGCCGTCTTACGAGGCATCACGAGCGAAATCCACTTCCTGGAGTTGCATGATTGGCCGGTCGGCATTCCCCACCAGGAAAGTGCGCTGACCGACGCCGCGGACCGGAGCGTCCGGTGTCTCGACCCATTCCGTTCCGCGGCCGAGCCGCAATTGATCATCGCTGCTGCGATGGGTGCCCGGGTAGAGCGACGGTATGAACACTTCCCCTTCCGGACCATCGCTCACTTTCATGTTGCAGCGCCGCCACAGCAGGTCTTTCGGCCGCTCAGGAGCCCGAAACTCCAGGAACTCGACTCGCTCGACGGGCACCCAGTAGTATTTGCCGGTGCTGGTCAGTACTTCGAGGAACGCGGAGCACAGGTCGTCCAGATCGCGGAAGTCGTCAAACGCTTCTCCATTGCACTTTCCCGGGATCGGCCTGCGCTGCTTCTCGGCCGCCAGCAGGTTTTCCACAGCCTCCTGCGGCTTTCCCTCACGCAGTGCGATGGATGCCTGCAAGTGAAGCTTGAGCGTCTCGCTTGGTTCGCCTAGGAATTCGGGAACTCGCCCTTCCTGGTAGAACTGCTGCCGGGCATTCTCGGCCCGCACAAGCTGCCGCAACATGCTCACGCCCATCTGAGCTTGCGGATCCTGCTGGCCAATCGTTTCCAGCTGCTTGTCTGCACGCTCGAGGTCCCCGGTAAAGCAAAGCAACTCGATCAATTGCCCCCGACGGTCCGTGTCGGTGGGATGCTTCTTGACTGCTTCCAGCGCCGCCTGCACGGCCTCCGTCAGTTTCCCGGCTTGAAAGAGTTCACCTGGCGTCATGAGTGCCTTCCGTTTCTGAAGATTGCTTTTCCGTGGTCATTGAGTTTAAGAAAACGGCCGGTTGCGGCTAGCTGACGCGGGCGGGCGCTAATTCCGTAGCGATGCGCACCGCCGCGATCATTTCGTCAAGTTCGTAGTGGGGTGCCAGATGCATGACGCACTGGTACGCACCGGGCTTGCCCGGCTGCTCGAAAACCTGGACCTTCGCCTCCCGCAGAGGAAAGCGGGCCTTGGTCTCCGCAGGCGCTTCGACATCCGTCGTCACGTAACGCACCACCCATTCCTGCAGGAATTGCTCGAACGCATCCGGCGTTGTGAACGATCCGATTTTTTCGCGTCCCAGCACCTTGATGTAGTGCGCGAATCGGGACACACACAACATGTACTGCAACATAGACGAGATTCGCGCGTTCGTCGTGGCGGCCGGTCGATCGTACCGCTTCGGCTTCTGGGTCGACTGGTTGGAAAAGAATGCGGAGTAATCCGTATCGGGGCAATCGCACAGCCCGATGAAACCCAGGTCGGCCAATTCCTTCTCTAGTCGGTCCGTGATGATGACATCCGTCGACGACTTAATCGCCACGCCACGGCGGTTGGTCCCGAAACTGTGTACGGGCAAGGCGGTCACCAGTCCACCTCCGTCGACGTCCCGCTGCACACCCCGAATATCGGCCAGCCACCCGGCCTGCGCGTAGGCGCGGATGAGGACGGCGCCGAAAGCGTAAGCCGCATTGCCCCACAAATATCGGCTCCGATCGGGTCCGCTCACCTCCTCGTGAAACCGAAATCCGTCGAGCCGTGTGCCGTCGTCCTGGTAGGGAAGCCGCATCAAGACATGAGGCAGGACGAGCCCTACGAAACGCGCGTCCTCCGTGTCGCGGAATGCTCGCCATTTCAGGTAGTCAAGCTGCTCGAACGTCTTGGCGTGATCGAGCCGCTGTTCGAGCGTCTCGAAGCTGTCAATTCCGAAAAATGCGGGATGAACGCCCGTCAGGAACGGACAGAACGCCGCCGCCGCCACCTGGGATATATACCGCAGCATGCCAATGTCGTCGTGCGCGTATCCGTCGATCGGCCGCGGACGGATCTCGTAATCTCCCAGCAGTGCGCCGAATGGCTCTCCACCCGGCGTCCCGAACTCCTGGTCGTAGATCTTGCGAAACAGCTGGCTCTGATCGAACTCGGACGCGCGTTCGAAGTCGCGTTCGAGCTCGCGCCACGACACGCTCAGCACCTTGATCTTGATGCCCACATCCCCTTCGGCCTCGGCGCGTTCGGCCAGGTACATCAGTCCGCGCCAACTGGCTTCCAGTTTCTGGAACTGGGGATGGTGGAGAATGGCATTCAGCTGGGCATTGATCAGCGCATCGCAAGCCGCCACGTCGCGATTCAGTCGCCGAGCCAACTCGTCCTTGGTGGCGGGCAGCGCCCGACCAAACCACAGCCGCAGGGCCTGGCCGGGACCGGGTGCGGCCAGGAACTCGTCGAGCTGTGCGGCGGCCGGCGCACCATGCGGCTGAGTTACCGCGAGAATTTGGTCCAGCGGCGAAACGAATTGCTGTTCAGCCTGCGACGATCCCGGCGCAGACTCCAGCGTCTGCTCCAGGATCGTACTGCGTGTCTCCGGCGAACGGGAAGTCATGCCACCCACATCCCTCTTTTTGGCGCATTTCGCCCGCTCGGCAAGAAGACAAGTGGCATCCGCCGATCCGGCATGCCACTGCTGGCCAGGCCAGCAGTGGCAATTCCGTATGCTCGCCGACTAGCTGCCGATCTTTGGAATCCGCGCCACCATGCGTAACGAGGTGGTCAGTTCTTCCAGCTGCAGCCACGGTCGCAGCCATGCCACTGCATTGTAGACGCCCGGCTGTCCCGGAACTTCCTTGACCTCGACCTTCGCCTCACGCAACGGGTAGCGGGCCTTGGCATCCTGGCTGGGCTTGGGGTCAGCACTGACGTAGTTGTGAATCCAGCGATCGAGCCACGCCTGGCAGTCTTCGACTTCCATGAACGAGCCGATTTTGTCGCGGGCAATCACCTTCAAGTAGTGCGCGAAACGCGCCGTGGCCATGATGTAGGGCAGACGCGCCGAAATGGCGGCGTTAGCCGTCGCTTCCGGACGATCGTATTTCTTTGGCTTTTGCGTCGTCTGGGCGCCGAAGAAGACCGCGTAGTCCGTGTTCTTGTAATGGCACAACGGCAGGAAGCCGAGCTTGCTCAGTTCCGCCTCGCGCCGATCGGTAATGGCGATCTCGGTTGGGCACTTCAGATCCATGTCGCCGTCGTCGGCCTGGAAGATGTGCGCCGGGAGCCCTTCGACCTTGCCACCGCCTTCCGCACCTCGAATGGCCGTGCACCAGCCGTACTTGGCAAAGGCGTTCGTGAGGCGCGTGCCGAGCACATACGCCGTACTCATCCAACAATACTGATCGTGGGCCACCGCAATCGACTTGCCGGTCCGGTCAAGCGCCACCTCTTCAAATCGGAACTCTTCGACCGGCTTGGTGTTGTTGCCGTAAGGCAACCGGGCCAGCGTCCGCGGAGCCGTCAAGCTGACGAACCGCGAATCTTCGCTGTCGCGGAACGACTTCCACTTGGTGTACTCCACCGTATCGAAGATCTTCTCCAGGTCGCGGGGCTTGGCGAGTTCCGTCCAGTTGTCGAAACCGAACAATTTGGGACTGGCGGCCGAGATGAACGGTGCAAACGCCGCGGCAGCGACGTTCGACACTTTGCTCAGCAAGTCGATATCTTCCGGATGATTCTCGAATTCGAAATCGCCGATTAGCGCTCCGTACGGCTCACCGCCCGGAGTGCCGAACTCGGTTTCGTAGATCTTTTTGAAAATCTGGCTCTGATCGAACTCAACCGCTCGGTCCAGGTCCTTGAACAGCTCGCGCTTGCTGCAGTTCAAGACTTTCAGCTTCAGCTGGGCGCTCGTTTCCGAGTTCATGACCAGGTAATGCAACCCGCGCCAGGTCCCTTCCAGTTTCTGGAAGTCCTTGTGGTGCATGACGGCCGCGAGCTGCTTCGAGATCACTTCGTCGATCGCCGCGATCCCTTGATTCAGCGTGCGCGTCACGTCCTTGTTGAACGTGACCGTCCCTTTCAAGGCCTCTTCGGTCAACGTCCGCAACAGCTCTTCAGCCCGGTTCCGCTCGGTTTGCTTTGTCGCGGTGATCGCGGCCTCGAGGAGACCGCCCGCCTCGGTGGTCGTCGTGGCTGCTTCCGCGCTACGTTGTGTTTCGCCCGCACTCATCACTCACCTCCCTCACTGTCCTTCACGCCCAACTGATCGCCCAGCTTCTTCAATTCGTCGGTGTTCTGGAGTACGTTCTCGAGCACCTTTTCCAGGTCCTCGCTGCGGTCGACCTTCGATGCCAGATCGCGCAGCTTGTCGCGCGTTTCGAGGAGCCGCCGCAAGGGTTCGACCTGCTTGACGACGTTGGCGGGCTCGAAATCCTCGAGCGAATTGAACTTGAGCTGCAGTGCGAGTTCGGAACCATCGGACTTCAACGTGTTTTCGACGCGGATATTCAAGCCTGGCGTCATCCGCTTCATGACATCGTTGAAGTTGTCCCGGTCGATCTGGATAAACTTACGGTCCTTCAAAGGCTTCAATGGCTCGGTTGGATTGCCGGAAAAGTCACCGACCACACCCATCACGAAGGGAAGTTCCTTCTGAACCACGGCCCCTTCCGTCTCGACGTCGTACGTAATATGGACGCGCGGTTTACGCACGCGTTTCAGTTTTTCGTGAATACTCTCACTCATCTACCAACTCCTATACGGTTCGCCAGGCGAAATGTTGCCTCAAGAGTACGTCGGGATCCTGCTGCGAAAACTGAAGTGAGTTATCGTTTTAAGCGTTTGCCAGCCGGCTTACAAGCTGGATTCAGCAAAGCCCGCGCGGTTGCTGCGACCGGCGCCGCTGCCCCTGGCCGCTACGCATGTTGCGCTCGGAAACACGCCCCTTTTCAGGGAACCCGGAACCCAGACACGATTGGAAGACCCATGCCCGAATTGCCGGAAGTCGAGACGATGCGGCGCGGTGTCCTGCCCGCAGTCGGCGCTACCATTGACGACGTGCAACAACTCCCGTGCCCCTGCCGACCGCTTCTCGTGTCCCCCGGCATCGCCGCGCTGCGCCGGCGTGTGCGGGGACGCGAGGTCCAGGCCGTCGATCGGCTCGGCAAGCGCGTCGTGCTGCGGCTCTCCAACAACGAGTCGCTTGTGTTCGAGCCCCGCATGACCGGCTTGCTGCTCGTCGCCGACCCGCCGAGCATCGACCATCTCCGACTTCGGCTCGATCTGTCCGGCTGCACCCTTCCCCATATCTGGTACTGGGATCGCCGGGGCCTCGGCAGCGTGCGGCTGCTGAAAGCGGCGGAGTTGGCCGAAAGCCTGGGCGACCGCACATTAGGTCCGGATGCCCTGACGCTGAGCGCCGCTCAGCTGGCCGGTCGTCTCGCCTCCAGCCGCCGCGAAATCAAAGTCGCGCTGCTTGACCAGCGTGCCGTCGCAGGAATTGGCAATCTGTACGCATCCGAGATCCTGCATGTCGCCCGCGTGCACCCCTGCCGGCGCTGCCACGAGCTGACGCCGAACCAGTGGAAACGAATCCACTTGGCCATGTACCAGGTTCTCGAAGAAGCCATCCTTCATGAAGGTTCTACGTTGTCGGACGGCACCTACAGTAATGCTCTGAACAAGGCCGGTGGCTACCAGAATCACCACCGCGTGTATGACCGCGCCGGCGAGCTATGTCCGACATGTGGCCACGAACGCATCACGCGGCTGGTACAAGCCCAACGCTCGACCTTTTTCTGTGCCGGTTGCCAGGACCTGACCGGTAGCTGAACGGACGATCCCCTTTGCGGCGATTGGCGACATGGGCATGGTCGTTTCCACGGTAATTCTACGCAAGCAGGCCACGCACAAGCTGGCCGTGGATATCCGTCAGCCGGTAGCGTCGCCCCTGGAACTTGTAGGTCAACCGCTCGTGATCGATGCCCAGCAAATGAAGCATCGTCGCCTGGAGATCGTGGATGTGCACTCCGTCGAGCGCGACGTTGTAACCAAACTCACAGGTCTCGCCATACACGGCCCCCGGCTTCACGCCACCCCCGGC
Organism: Pirellulaceae bacterium; assembly: GCA_050186685.1. Classification (GTDB taxonomy): domain Bacteria; phylum Planctomycetota; class Planctomycetia; order Pirellulales; family Pirellulaceae; genus CAZFLF01. Next base: position 11,297 of record JBFWYF010000043.1, on the reverse strand, counting down.
CAACCATACGGTGAAGCACCTGGGATGGTGATCGCGTCCAAAGCTGGGTTGGATCTTTCCCTGACAGTAGTTCGTCCGGCCGAACTCGCCTCCCCAAACGACCAGGGTGTCGTCGAGTAGCCCCCGCTGCTTCAGATCGGACACCAGCGCCGCGGCGGGCTGATCGGTTTCCCGGCACAGTTTCGGCAGGGCCGCGGGCAGTCCCCCGTGATGGTCCCAGTCCTGGTGGTAAAGCTGGATGAATCGCACGCCGCGTTCCGCCATGCGCCGCGCCAGCAGGCAGTTCGCCGCAAAGGTGCCAGGCGTCTTTACATCCGGGCCGTAGGATTCCAACACATGGTCCGGCTCCTGGTTCAGGTCCGTCACGTCGGGAATGCTGAATTGCATCCGAAATGCCATTTCGTACTGATCAATCCGATTCTGGATCTCCGCGTCGGGGGTATGAGTCAGCTGATGTTCGTGCAGTTCGCGAAGCCGGTCGAGCAGGAGTCGCCGGCTGCGTTCATCCACGCCGGGCGGGTTGCCCAGGTACAGGACCGGGTCTTCGGCGGCGCGCAAGAGCACTCCCTGATGCCGCGTCGGCAGAAAGCCGCTTCCCCAGAGGTGGGCGCCCAGCGGCTGCCCTCCTTTTCCCTTCGTGATCAGGACCACAAACGATGGCAGGTTGGCGTTCTCCTGGCCGAGCCCGTAGCTGAGCCATGCCCCCATGCTGGGTCGCCCCGCGATCTGGGTGCCGGTCTGAAACAAGGTCACGCCCGGTCCGTGGTTGATCGCCTCGGTATGTATCGACCGGACAAAGCACAGCTCCTGCGCGACACGGGCCGTGTGTGGCAGCAGTTCGCTGATCCAGGCCCCCGACGGACCATGCTGGGAAAACTGGAAGGGCGACCCGACCAGGGGAATTGACGACTGGTTGCCCGACATGCCGGTGAGCCGCTGGCTTCCGCGTACCGAATCCGGCAGCTGCTGGCCGTGCAACTCTTTGAGCAAGGGCTTGTAGTCGTACAAATCGAGCTGCGAGGGCGCCCCCGACATGAACAGGTAGATGACGCGTTTCGCCTTCGGGGGATGATGGGGTTCCCCGAGCACTCCTCGGTCCAGCGGAGCGGTGGAGGCCGCGCCGGTCAGCAGTTCCGCCACCGCCAGGCCGCCCAATCCACCGGTACATTGAGCGAGGAATTGACGCCGGTTCTCTCGTGTTGCCGTCAAAATCATCGTTTCACCACGCATTCGTCATGGTTCAGTAATACCTGGGCCAGGGCCGCGGCAGCCGCGGCAGCCGCCTGCGGGATCCCTTCCTGTCGGGGCGACTGGCCGACCTTCAGCAGGGCCTCCGCGGCGGCAGGACGATCGGTGAAGTGCGTCCGTTGTTCGGCGTACAGCTGCGCGCAGATCGCCCGCTCCCGATCATCCGGCCGGCGACCGAGACAGCGCAAAAACCCCTGTTCGATCATCGTTCCCACGTCGCCGTCGCTGGCCAGATATAACTTCTCGCCCAGCACGCGCGCCGCCTCGACATACTGAACGCCATTCAGCAGGATCAGCGCCTGCAAAGGCGAACCGGTTCGTTCGCGCCGCGACGCACAGACGGCGCGGCGCGGAGCATCGAAGGTCAGCAGCGCCGGCGGGGGACTCGTGCGGCGCCACGTCGTATAGAGGCTGCGGCGGAAGAGGCCCGCCCCGTCGCTGACCTTCGCGGGCTTAAAGGCCTCGGCCATCTCGTACGGATTCACGGGCGGGCCCCCCTCGGTCAGGTCCAACAGTCCCGCAGCGGCGAGTGCATTGTCGCGGATCATCTCGGCCGGCAATCGGAAGCGGGGGCCCCTTGCGAGCCACTCGTTCTCCGGATCGTTCTTCATGGCCTCGCCGTCCGCCGTGCTGCGTTGGCGATACGTCCGGCTCATGACGATCGTTTTCAACAGGTCCTTGACGTCCCAGCCCTTGTCAATGAAACGCCACGCGAGCCAGTCGAGCAGCTCGGGATGCCGCGGTCGATCGCCCTGGCTGCCAAAGTCCTCCGTCGTCTTGACCAGCCCCGCGCCGAACAGGCTCGCCCAGAAACGATTGACCGTCACACGCGCCATGAGCGGATGGCCGGGATCGGTCAACCAACGCGCTAATCCGAGACGGTTCCGCGGCGTGCCCGATGGAAACGGCGACAAGGAAGCCGGCGTCGCCGGCGGCACCGGGTCGCGACGCTGGTTGTATTCGCCTCGGAACAGCACATAGGCGGGCTTCGGTTGCGGCAGCTCCCGCATCACCATGATCTCGGGAATGCTGTCGACGAGCGCCGATTGCGCGGCGCGAGCCGACCGCAATTGATCCCGCCTTTCGCGTTCGACCGAGTCGACGGTCGCGAGGTAGTAGTCGAACAGTCTGTCGGAACCCGATACAGGGCCCAGCGTTTCGGCCGTCAGTGGCGTTTCCGCGGGTATCTCGCGGTAAATGGCGTCGACTTCCAGCGCCGTCAGCTCCCGATCCCAAACCCGGAACTCGTCGATCGCTCCGCCCTTGAAGCCTCGATCTCGAAACCGCTCGCCGAGCGCAATCTGCTCGCCCCCGCCGCCGGTGATGTTTTTCGTCAGACTGTCACGCATGGTGTCCGTCGCGGCTGAGCCCCCGTTCACGAAGAGGCCCAGTCCGGCCGCACGGCTGCTGCCGTCGCTGGTCACCACGACGTGGACCCATTCGTTCGGCGGGAGTGCCGCCTGGGCTCGGATCGACGCCGCGTTGCCGGGCCAGAAGTGAATGAGCGACCATTTCAGCCGCCCGTCCTCGATCAGCAGCTCATAGCCGCGGCTGGCCGCATCCGTCCATGCCCGCGAACGGTGAAACACGACGGCCCGCTCCTTGACGTCGGGCGTCCGGAGCCACAGCGCGATGCTGAAGGGCTCATACCGCTGAAAATTCCCCAGCTTCAGATCGACCGGATCGTCGCCCGTGAACTCGACGGCCTGCCCCCGATGCCCCGGCACCAGACGGTTCTCTCCCTTGAGGACCGCGGGTTGAGCCGCATCGATGGCGTTGGCCAATTGATTATTGTCGAGCGCATCGAAATCGAATCGGGCCCGCTCGCCCGGCAACTGCAGACGCGGCGACATCGCCCGCCACGCCTCGAAGTCGGTCCGCCGCTGTTGCCGCACGGTTTCTCGCTGCCGCTCCCCTCGCGCGATCTCCGCGTCGAGGCCGGCCAACTTCTCTTTCGCCGACGGATCGGCGAGCAACAACGTCGGAGTGGGAGGAGACTGGGTGAAGTAAGAGTAGAGCCCCGCCTCGTCGATGTTCTGGAACATCGAGAACAGCCCGTAGTACTCCCGCTGCAGCACCGGGTCGTATTTGTGGTCGTGGCAGCGGGCGCATTCAAACGTCAACCCCAGAAACGCGGTCGCAAACGTCTGCACGCGGTCGCAAACGTACTCGACGCGGTATTCCTCCTCGACGCTGCCTCCCTCCGACTCCTGCTGGTGCAGCCGGTTGAAGGCCGTGGCCAGCACCTGTTCGTCCGTGGCGTGCGGCAACAGGTCTCCGGCCAGCTGCCACGTGACGAACTCGTCAAACGGCTGATTGCGATTGAACGCGCGGACGACCCAGTCCCGCCACATCCAGACGTCCCGCTCGCGATCGACCTGGAAACCATAACTATCGGCGTAGCGGGCGATGTCGAGCCAATCGACGGCCATCCGTTCGCCAAACCGGGGCGAGGCCAGCAGCCGGTCGACGAGACGCTCGTAAGCCTCGTCGCCTCGGTCAGCGAGAAAGCGTTCGATCTCCTCAGGAGTGGGAGGCAACCCGGTCAGATCAAACGATAGCCGACGGATCAATGTCGTGCGGGGCGCCTCCGGTTGCAGGGTCATCCCCACCTCGGCCAAGCGTGCCGCGACGAGCGCATCGATGGGCGAGGTCCCGACGGCCGCGGTCGGCACGTCGACAGGACGCAACGGAATGAACGACCAATGCGATTCGTACTGTGCTCCAGCGGCGATCCAGCGGGACAGCAGATCGGCCTCCGTCGCCGTCAACCGCCCCAGTTTCGCAGCGGGCGGCGGCATGCACACGTCGGCATCGTCGCTCAGCACGCGTCGCATTACTTCGCTTGCCTCTGCATCGCCCGGCACGATCGCGCCGCTGGCCACGGCTCCCTCACGCTGGTCGAGTCGCAGGTCCGCCTCGCGTTTTGCGGCGTCCGGACCATGACAGGCAAAGCATTTATCGGAAAGGATCGCCCGAATATCGCGGTTATAGGTCGGCGTCCGCTCGGCGGCCGCCGCCAGGCTGGCCGCCCCGCTCTGGGCCAGGATCATGGAGACCAGAAGTGCGCGTCGCATCGTCGTCACCTGCCAGCCGGATGTTCGACGCGGAACGGTCACCGTCCCGCGGAACAGGATGTGCGAAGGGGTGTGAGGTAGGATCGTCACGCCGTCCCCGCGGGTACGGCTGCGTGCCTTGGCTACGGAGGATGTAGGGGCGGCCGAGATCCATCCGCGATGGGTTCGCGTCGTCTGGATCGACATCCCCCGGCACGTCCCATGATTATTCCTGGCCGTCGCGTCTCCCGCAACGTGTAGCAACGCTCGCCAGAGCATGGGAAATCCCGTCCGGGCAGAGAATGGTACCGGCCCTGCGGGCCTGCCCCCTTTCTGGCGAACAGGGCTACGGAAGAGGTGAATGGGGCCTTGGGCGAACGGGGTTACGGACGGCGAAGACCGGCCAATTCCTGCCAGAGAAACGCGCTGGAGCGAATCCCGCGATGGAAGTCCGCCAACGAGAATTTTTCGTTGGGGCTGTGCGTGTTGTCATCATCCAAACCCCAGCCCAGCAACAAGGGGTCAGCTTTCAGCTTGGCGCGGAACGCCGTAACGATGGGGATGGAGCCTCCTTCGCGGATGCACACCGGCGCCGTGCCGAACCCTTGAGCCACGGCCTTCGAGGCGGCCGCCACGAACGGACTGTCGAAGGGGACGACGACTCCTTCCCCACCGCTCATCTCGATTAACTCCCAGCGAATGCCGGGTGGGATCAATTCGGCCAGCCGCCGTTTGAGCCCCGCGGCGATCCGCGCAGGTTGCTGGTTGGGGACAAGCCGGAAGCTGAATTTGGCGCCGGCCTTGGCCGGCAGGACCGTCTTGCTCCCCTCGCCCTGATAGCCTCCCCAGATGCCGTGGCAGTCGTACGTCGGCCGGGCCCAGCGGCGTTCGAGCGTGGAATAACCGCGTTCGCCGGTCAATCCTTCGACGCCGATCTGCTGCTGGAACGCGGCGTCGGTGAACGGCAGGCTGGCGAACTGCTGTCGCTCGCGTTCGTCGAGCGGCAGGACGTCGTCGTAGAAACCGGGCACCAGGACACGTCCCTGATCGTCGATTAGCCCATTTAGAATGCGGGCCAGGGCATTGATCGGATTCGTGACGGCGCCACCAAATGTGCCGGAATGCAGATCCTGCCTGGGACCTGTCACGCGCAGCTCGAAGTACGCAATACCTCGCAGTCCGTAGGTGATCGCGGGTTGGCCGGGCGCATACTGGGACGTGTCACTGATCACCACGACGTCGCACGCCAGTTTCTGGATTGCTTCGGGCCGCTCGAGGTACGCGTACAGGCTCTTGCTGCCGACTTCCTCTTCGCCCTCGATCAGGAACTTGACCTGCAGAGGGAGGCGTCCGACCGTGCGAATCCACGCTTCGACGCTCTTAACGTGCGTCAGCATCTGGCCTTTGTCGTCCGTCGCACCGCGCGCATACAGGTTGCCGTCGCGCCGAGTAGGCTCGAAAGGCGGGGAAATCCACTCGGCGAGCGGATCGGGGGGCTGGACGTCGAAATGACCATAGACAAGAGCCACGGGAGCCCCCGGCACGGCGGGCGTTTGGGCGTACACCAGCGGATGCCCCGCCGTCGGGATAATTTCCGTGTCGAGTCCCAGTCCACGAAATTGGTTCGCCACCCACTCAGCGGCCTGCTTGACGTCCCCCCGATGCCGACTATCGGCGCTGACGCTAGGAATCCGCAGCAGTTCGCACAGCTCGTCCTCAAACCGCGTCCGGTTTACCTCGAGGTAGCGTTCCCATTCGTTCATAATTGCGTCCTTTCCCAAAGAGGAAGGGATTCAATATAATGCGGTCGCTCCGGGGCAGCGAGGTAGCCGCGCCGGGGCGCGCCAGCGGAAGAGAGGATCGAGACCCGACACGCTGTCCGATCAGGACGAAACGGCCAGCATATCGTGACTGTTTCGCAGCAATCTTGTCCTTGGCGACGCCGAACGGTTGGGCAGTGGAAGGCCCAGTAGCGTATCGCGTTCCGCTCGCCGGACTATTGCCACCCGGGCCAGATGACTATGCCAGCCACCGCAACATCGATCAAGAAGCAGCGTCAGAAGAAAACCAGCCCGGCCAAAGAGTCCCAGCAGCGACCGGCGAGGCAGCCGCGGTACCACGTCGTCCTGTGGGACGACAACGATCACACGTATGACTACGTCATTCGCATGATGACCCACCTTTTCGGTCACCCGCCCGAAAAAGGCATGCTGATCGCCACCGAAGTGGACAACGCCGGGCGTGCCGTTTGCCTGACGACGACGCGTGAACACGCCGAGCTGAAACGCGACCAGATCCACGCGTTCGGTCCCGACGTGTTGATGACCACCAGTCGATCGTCAATGCGCGCGTCGATCGAGCCGGTTCCCGAATGACAGCGCGACTTAAGACGATCACGCTGGGCTGCAAGGTCAACCAATACGAGACGGAGTACGTCCGCGAGGGGTTGATCCGCATCGGCTACCAGGACGCCGAGCCGGGCGAACCGGCCGACCTGTGCGTCGTCAATACCTGCACGGTCACGAACGAAGGGGACGCCAAGAGCCGGCAAGTGATTCGTAGGCTGGCCCGCGAGAATCCTCAATCGCGGATCGTCGTCATGGGTTGCTACGCGACCCGTGCGCCTCAGGAAGTGGCCTCTTTGCCCGGCGTGGTTGAGGTGGTGACCGACAAACGCGAGCTGCCAGATTTGCTGGGCCGATATGGCGTGGTGGATCTGCCTACCGGAATTTCGCAGTTCGGAGCAAGGCACCGGGCCTATGTGAAAGTTCAGGACGGCTGTCTGCTCCGCTGCAGCTATTGCATCATTCCCTATGTCCGTCCGACGTTGCACAGCCGGCCGATGGAACACATCCTCGACGAGATCCGGCGGCTGATCGACAACGGTTATCGCGAGATCGTGCTGACCGGCGTCCATCTGGGGCATTATGGCGTCGATCGCAACGGGAACCGTCCTAAGGCTGAGTGGATTCGACTGGCCGATCTCCTGCGGAGGGTTGTGGCGCTGGACGGGGAGTTTCGCATCCGCTTGTCGAGCATCGAGGCGACGGAGGTGACGCGGGAGCTGCGCGACGTCCTGACCGAGCATGCCGATCGCATTTGTCCGCATCTCCATGTCTGCCTGCAGAGCGGTTCCGACCGGATCCTGCGTCGGATGCGGCGCCGCTGGGGGACGCGCCAGTTTCTGGACTGCTGCCGCGATCTGGCCGGGCGGCTGGACCGACCGGCGTTCACCACCGATGTTATCGTCGGTTTTCCCGGCGAGACGGACGAGGATTTCGAGCGGACGTGCGATGTCGTCCGCCAGGTCGGTTTCTCGAAGGTACATATCTTTCCGTTCAGCCCCCGCCGGGGGACGCCGGCAGCGGAGATGGCCGAACAGGTGCCCGGGACGGTGCGGGCGCAGCGGGTGCGCGCGTTGGCTGAACTGGAACACCAGCTGCGCCAGCAGTATTTCAGCCAGCTGCTGGGCAGACCGCTGCAGGTGCTGGTCGAATCCCGTGCGGCGGATCGGCCTGGTCGCTGGACCGGGACTGCCTGCCGTTATGTCCCGGTGGAACTGGCGGCGCCCGACGAATGCGAAGGGCGGCTGTTGACGGTTTTGCCTCGACAGTGTGTGACCGATCGGTTGTTGGCGGAACAGACGTCGGTCCGCTGAGATCATTTCGGTTGGTGTGCCCGCGGCCCTGGATACGGCCAGGGCATCCAGCCATCACCATTCCCTGAGGAGTTGACTGATGGAACGTACCCTGGTGTTGTTGAAGCCCGACTGTGTCCAGCGCCGCTTGATGGGGCGCATCCTGACGCGTTTCGAGGACAAGGGGCTGAACGTGATCGCGATGAAACTCATGCGCATCACGCCCGAACTTGCCAAGCGTCACTACGCAGAGCATGTACAGAAGCCTTTTTATCCGGGGCTTGAAAAGTTCATCACGGGTGCGCCGGTGGTGGCGATGATCCTGGAAGGACTGGAAGTCGTCCGGGTGGTGCGCGAGATCCTGGGCGCGACGAGCGGGTTGAAGGCCGCCGCCGGCACGATTCGTGGCGATTTCAGCAGCAGCCGGCAGATGAACCTCGTCCACGCGTCGGACGGACCGGAGGCGGCGGAACGCGAGATCGCGCTCTATTTCGAGCCCCGCGAGATCTGCGCCTACACGCCAGATCTGACGCCGTGGCTGAAGGCCCCCGACGAGCACTGATCTGGCTCGTTGCTGCCCGGGTCCGAAAAAATCTGTCAGCGTTGAACTTTCTCGCGACGGCGGGCACTCACGGATATTCAAGCCAGGAAGGCCAGGGACCTGTGCATTCCGGCGGGAGGTCGGCCTACGGCCGCATAATCCGTGTCACATGCCCAGGATACGCAACTGGCCAGCCTGATTGAGCGGATCTATCCGAGATTGCACCGGGCTGCGCTGGCAATGTGCGGCCGCCGCGGGGATGCGGACGATCTGGTTCAAGAAGCCGTGCTGCAAGCACTGAAGTCCTGGCATCGATTTGCCGGACAAAGTCTGCCAGAGACCTGGCTGTATGGCATCCTGATCCATGTTCATCGGCGGCACAGCCGCGATCGAGGTCGCGCGTGGCGGCGCCTGCAGGAGTGGTGGCGCCGTCAACCCACGACCGTTGCGAACGCGCCGGATTCGGGATGTCCGCCGGCTCAGGAACGGAACGACCCCGACAACATCTGGACTTTCGTGGCGTGCCTCCCCGAGGCTCAGCGACACTGCGTCGTGTTGCGATATAGCGAGGGGCTGCCGTACGAGATGATTGCGGACGTCGTCGGTGCGCCGCTGGGCACGGTCAAGTCAAGGCTGCATCACGGGCTGGCGCGGCTCAAACAACTGGTGCAGGATCACGACACCGCCAAACCAGCGAGGGCTCCCCAGGCCTCGGCTGCGGAATTGGCGAACGCCGCTCGCGAGGGATTTTCAGACGACTCCGCGACGACCGACGATACGACGTCAAGAAATGGATGGTCCCATGGACCACGATGAACTGAGTTTAAACGAGATCGAAGCCCGATTATTGCGGGATGGCAAACGGACTCCATCCATGCCACCCACAGCGGAGACCGTCCAGTGCCTGCTCCGGGAATTCCAGCGGCGGCGAACGCGGCGGCGACGGCAGCAGGGAGCGGCTTTGGCTGCGGTCGTTTTTACCGTGGCGATGGGTCTGGCACTGCACACCACGCGGATCGCATTCCTGCCGCTGCCCGCCCTCGTGGCAATTGAAAATCGCGGCGAAGTTTTCCCGCGAGGCCGGCAGGATTTGGAAGTCGGCTCGCCGGTGGCCAGTGCACTCCGCGGCGCCGGGGAGCCGGCCGGTTCGGTGCCCGTACCGATGACCATCGCCGCCAAGCAGTTGGAAACGGCTGAGCCCTTCGCCACATGGGTGCTGGCCCGCCAACCAGACGGTACGGAGGTACTGGTGCCAGTCATCTACGTGCCGGCGCGCCGCGAGATCGTGCGGCTGTCGGAACTGAGTCGATCGGAAGAATGGGCCATCCGCGCAGTCCTCGGACTGGAGGACCACCAGCTGGCCGAGCGGGAAAGTGCTTTGTAAGCATCCTCATTAACCAAAGTGCTGGCACGAAACAGGAGCATGGGTCATGCAGACGCGAGGACAATCCGTCATCTTTTTCGTCCTGATGGCCTGGTGCGTTACGTCCGTGGGCGCGGACGAGCCCAGCGCCAATCCCTGGCGAGGTGCGATTCAACGACTGCGGGCGGCTACGGTCGTCGTCCGGGCGACAGTCAGGGAGTCGAACGCCCGGGATGATCGGGATGACCTCGTGCTGGCCGAGGAACATGCGACTCCGGTGCCCACACCGATGCTCCGAAGGAGATTAGTCTTAAGCACCAGACCCGACACGGCCGCCGCGGCCGCAGGGTTTATCATCGCATCGGATGGGCTGGTTGTGACGACGTTGAGTGCCGTCGCTGCAGCGAGTGATTACACAGTGCTCCTCTCGGATGGACGGTCCCTGCCAGCACGCCGCGTCGTGGTGGACCAGCGGTGCCAGCTGGCACTGCTCAAGTTGGATGTCGCAAACTTGCCTTCCCTGGAGCTGGTCGCCGAACCACCTCAAATGGGAGACGAAGTGGTAGCGGTAAGTTGCGACGACGAGCGGGAATACGTCGCTGGCCGAGGGATGATTGTCGCGGTGGAGCGGAGTGTCGCGAACCAGATTCACGATGCCATGCTCGTTGACGCGCGATTAGGGGCGATCAGCGCCGGCGGGCCGCTGGGCGACGCGAGTGGAGCCGTGGTAGGAGTGATTGTCGGTGCCTACCGCCCGGATCAAGCCACCTCGTATCCGAGCTTGCGGCTCGGCTCACCCGCTCCGACACCCGGAGCGCCGATCCGCTCGGACGGCGGGATTTCTGGAGTGGTTGTTGCTCGGGAATCACACCAGTTCGCCGGGGATGCACCGCTGGCTGCGGCCGTCTCAAGCACGTATTTGCTCGCGTTGCGGGCGAGTTACCGGCCTGAGCAGGAGGTCACGATCCAGCGTCCCTGGCTCGGAGTCGCTCTCAAATCGGATTCGCACTCCGGCGGAGTGGTCGTTTCGGAGGTTCTGAAGGAATCTCCCGCAGCTGCGGCCGGCCTGCAGCAGAGCGATATCATACTGCGCGTGGATGGCATGCTCGTCGAACGACACGTCGACTTGCTGCGCACGACCAACAAGCATCGAGCCGGAGAGCGGCTTGTGCTGGAAGTTCGGCGCGGCGCAGAAGAGCGTCAGATCGAAGTCGTGCTACGGGAACTGCCGAAGCCCCCGGGAACGCAGGATTCTAAGGGATCAAGAGACTTGGACGTTGAAATTGTCCAGCCGCCGACCTTGTACCTTGTGCCGCAGGGTAGCGCGAACCCGTTGCAGGTGCGTCCGCTGATCACCACAGCCCCAGCGGCGAGTGGCACGGTGATTGTGCAGCGATCCGACGTAGAAAAGCGTCTGGAGGGACTGACGCGCGGCGTCGAAACGCTACAGAA
>JBFWYF010000042.1:0-17699 GCA_050186685.1 Pirellulaceae bacterium | reverse complement strand
GGCTGGACGATACCCCCGAGATGGACCGCCGGCGCAAGCACGAAGTGGCCGTCATCGTCGATCGGATCACGGTGCAGCCCCAAGCGCGGTCCCGGATCACGGATAGCGTCGAGACCGCGCTGGCTTTTGGCAAGGGCGTGCTCCATTTGGCGTACTGCCGGGATGAGGTGCCCGAGGCGAATTGGCAAGTCGTCGTCCACAGCCAGCACCTGGCATGCGGCCAGTGCGGGCGCAGTTTCGAGCCGCTGTCGCCGCACCATTTCTCGTTCAACAGTCCGCTGGGCTGGTGCCCCTCGTGCGAAGGCCTGGGGGTGCAGACCGGGGCGAATCTCGCGACGCTGCTGCGCGATCCCAAGTTGCCGTTGCGGGGCGGAGCCATGGCGTTATGGCCCAACCTCGGGCTCCCGCTCAGTGAGGCGATGCTGGAGGGACTCGCGCGCGGGACCGGCATCGACCTGGACATGCCGTTCGATCAGTTGCCTGCCCGGCATCGCCGACTGATTCTGCATGGTACGGGCGACCAGTGGTTCGAAGCTCGCGTGCCGCGCGGCGATTCGGCGCAGGGGACGTTCCGTTTCCAGTTCAAGGGACTCTATCCGTCGCTTGAAGAGGCTTCCCGATTGTCTCCTTCGTTTCGGGCGAGGCTCGAACCCTTTATCGGAGAAGTTGAGTGCTCGACGTGCGACGGCAGCCGGCTGCGCGATGATGCCGGCGCGGTACGGTTCCGCGGGCGAACCGTCGACGAACTCTGTCGCCTGCCGCTGGGCGAGCTGCAGCGTGAACTCAGCGGCTGGAAGCTGGACCCGCGCGACCGGCGGATCGCGGGCGAGCTGCTTCGCGAAATCCAGGGACGAGTGCAGTTCTTGAATGACGTCGGGCTCGAGTACCTGTCGCTGGGGCGCGGCGCCGCCACGCTGTCGAACGGCGAAGCTCAGCGTATTCGGCTGGCGAGCCAGTTGGGGAGCGGCCTGTGTGGTGTCCTGTATGTGCTGGACGAACCGACCATCGGACTTCACCCGCGAGATAACACGCGCCTGCTGAAGGCGCTCCATAAGCTGCGCGACCTGGGCAACACGTTGATCGTGGTGGAACATGATCGCGAAGTGATCGAAGGGGCCGACGCCATCTGCGATTTCGGTCCGGCTGCGGGAAAGCTGGGAGGGACGATCGTCGCGCAAGGTTCGCCCCAGGCGCTCGGCAAGAAGCGAGGCTCGGTGACAGGCCCATACCTCAGTGGCAAGAAGGCAATCCCGATACCGCTGCAGCGGCGCATGGCGGTTCCTCCGCCCGCGAAGAAGCGCAACGGAAATGGCTCCGCGGCACGGGCGCCGGCCGAGCCGCCGGGCGGCGGGTGGCTCGTGGTCGAGGGAGCCCGGCACAATAACCTGCGCCAGGTGGACCTGCGGATACCGCTCGGCACGTTGACCGCCATCACCGGTCCCAGCGGCAGCGGCAAGAGCTCGCTGATGGAGGACGTCCTCTATAACGCGGTGGCCCGCGTCCTGCACCGAGCCGGCACCGTACCGGGAGCTCACGACGCCATCCGCGGGCTGGAACAGATCAACAAGGTCATCCGAGTCGACCAACAGCCGCTCGGCAATTCGCCGACTTCCAATCCCGCCACCTACACCGGCGTGTTCGAGTTGATCCGTCAGCTGTTCACGCAGCTGCCCGAGGCGAAGGTCCGCGGATACACGTCACGACGCTTCAGCTTCAATGTACCGGGCGGACGCTGCGAGGCATGCGAAGGGAACGGTCAGAAGAAGATCGAAATGCACTTCCTGCCGGACATCTGGGTCGAATGCGACACGTGCCGCGGCAAGCGCTATAACCCCGAGACGCTGGCGGTGACGTACCACGGGCGTTCGATCAGCGACGTGCTGGATATGACCTGCGGGGAAGCCGCGCGGCTGTTCGAGAATGTTCCCAAGATCCGTCGCATCCTGCAGACGCTGTGCGATGTAGGACTGGACTACCTGACGCTTGGCCAGTCCGCACCGACGTTGTCGGGCGGCGAAGCGCAGCGTGTGAAGCTCGCCGCCGAGCTGTCGCGTCCGGACACCGGGCGCACGCTGTACTTGCTGGACGAACCGACCACCGGGCTGCACTTCGACGATCTGGCCAAGCTGCTCGAGGTCCTGCAGCGGCTCGTGGATCTCGGCAACACCGTGGTCGTCATCGAGCACAATCTGGATGTCATCAAGTCGGCGGACTGGGTCGTCGATATGGGTCCGGAGGCCGGTGAACAGGGCGGACGGATTGTCGTCGCCGGGACACCCGAGGACGTGGTCGCTCATGCGGCGCGAGCCAAGCCGCCCACATCGGCAACAAGAGCCCGGCAGCGGCCGGCCTTGGCCGTGGAACAGGGAACGAAGGCGAGGCGGCCCGTGACCGATAGCTGGGAGGCGCTGCGATCGTACACGGGTGAGGCGCTCGCCCCGGTGCTGGCTACCGGCCCGCGGCAGGAACGCGTGCCGTTCGACCCGACGACGCTGCTGGAAACCCGCTCGGGCGACCTCGATATCGCCGATGTCGGTCGCGACGCGAAAATGCCCTGGCAGGTCGACGGGCGGGCCTGGCATACACGCGACCGTGTGGGCCGGCAGGGCGAGCGGTGCCGCTGGGATGGCCGGATCCTGGCCGAAGTGGTTGACCGGATTCAAGAGCTCGGCGAATTCAGCGAAACCGACTGGAACGACCGCTCGGTTGTGGAAATCTGCGGTCCGAAGAAGAGCGAAGGTTGGTTTTTCCATGCGATTACCGGCGAGACCTGGCTGCTCAAGATGAAGTTCCGGGTCCACCGCGGCACATTCCAGCGTGAGGAGCTGATCGAAGCGCTCGACCTGAAAACGCTGAATCAGCTCGACGAAGTCCCGCTGTATGGCAACGAACCGCGAGTCAAGGTCCGTGCGCCAGGCGGTCCCCTGCAGGAAGTCGAAATCCGTTCCCATGCGTGGGAGGAGATCGACACACCGGCGTTCTGGAGTTTTCTCGAACGGGCCGTCGCGGGTTTCCTGCGGGTGACCGAACGGTCAGCGAACAACGTGGAAGAACTCGCGCCCTGGAAGGTGTTAGGGCAGAAGTGGCATTTTCTCCGCAAGGGTTTCCCGCCCAACAAGCCGGTGCAGTGGGACAACCAGACCTGGACGGATCTGTACGAAGTCATACGGCGCGTCATGCCGAACGCTCAGTTCCTCTGGAGCAATCAACTGGTTGTCCGCATTTTCCGCGTCGGCGAAACGGACCCGTGGGCCAGCGTGTGGACGAAACGGCCCGATGCGCTGGTGTTTGAATTGACCGTTCCCAAGGGGACCGTACCGCTGGGCCGCATCGTCGCCTTTGGAACCGATCGGGAGCTGGATGGTACGCGATCCGATCGAGACGTGGTGAAGCTGCGTTTTCGTCAGCCGGATGACCTCCGCGCCAACGAGTTCGAGTCGTTCCTCAAAGACGTAGTCCTTGGAACGGGAGCATCGCTGGGATCATGACCACCGACCCGATCACGGCGCCAATGCACGGCGCCATCCTGTCCCCTGCTTTCCTGTTCCGGTTTGCCGCGCCTTGTCGCCATGCGGCCACCATGTGGCCCACGCGGTCCGCTCGGGAACTGGGCGACGACTACGAGCTGCGAGACTTTGGCGAACTGGAAGGGCGCCGCCGGTTTGCCACTTTGCGGTTGGGATGGAACGAAGACGGCCTCGGCTGCGAACTCGTCGTGACCGGACGTTCGACGCGCCCTTGGTGCCGGGCGACGCGCGTCGAGGACAGCGATGGCCTATGGCTCTGGATCGATACGCGGGACACGCACAATGTGCATCGTGCCAACCGGTTCTGCCATCGGTTTGTGTTCCTACCCGCCGGAGGAGGGACGCAGCTCAATCAGCCCGTCTCTTATTTGATGCCGATTCATCGAGCGCGCGAAAATCCGAAGCCTCTGGAAGGGCACGAGCTGCAGGTGAGTGGTACGGTCCAGGACGGGGGTTATCGGCTGCGATGCTTTATTCCCGCCTCGGCGCTGACCGGCTTCGACCCTCAGGAGCACGCACGGCTCGGATTTTTTTATGCCGTGGTCGACCGTGAATTGGGCTGGCAGACCTTCAGTGTCGGGCCCGAGTTCCCGTTCACCGAAGACCCCAGCTTGTGGGGCACTCTCGAGCTGGTGCGCTAGTCGCCGCCTTTACTCACGGGCAAGCAGCGAAACGCAGAAAGCGCAGACGGCCGCAGAGAAAATATGGGAGCGACGATCGCCATTCACCACGGTCTGGCCCGGTTCTGCGAAAATCTGCGTCCTCTGCGTTTCTATTCCTGCGCTCTCCCGGAAGCGAAACGCCGAAAACGCGGAAAGCGCAGAACGCCGCAGAGAAGATTTGGGAGCGATGATCGCCGTTCACCACGGTCTGGCCCGGTTCTGCGAAAATCTGCGACCTCTGCGTTTCTATTCCTGCGCTCTCCCGGAAGCGAAACGCAGCATACGTAGACGGCCGCAGAGCGGCGCCACGACTTAGTAGTGCGCCGATCCACTGTCCGCCGAGCCGTGTTGGACGGGTCCACGACGGCGGAGCGTCGTGCCACCCTGGGGAGAGCTACTCTCAGCGCCGGGGCGGCGTCTTTCGCTGCGTGGCTGTATGCTCGAGTTCGCCGGCGTAGTGCGGCCCGATGGCAATGCCGATCCAGCCGTCGTCGATCACGAACTGATTGACGTGCGAATCGCGGAGCCGGGGATTCTCGGAGAGTTTGTCGTTGATCAGCTTGAACGTGCGCTGATCGTCGAGCACTTTATTGAAGATGATTCGCAGCGGAATCGTGCGCCCCACTTGCTCACCCATCAACTCGATAACCCCGCCCGGCTCGCGAACCAGGTTGGCGTTCAGCTGTTCGGCATCGGCCACGTAATATGCCCGCACGGCGAAATTCCGCCAGCGGTTGCGGCCGCTCTTCAGTTCGGAAAACCGCAGCGTCAGCGAGACACGGTCGTCGTCGCACTTCAGCCGTACGGCTTCCTGGTCGGCGAATTGAATCGTCACCCCTTCCGGCATGTCGTCCGGTACCGGCAGATCGGGCCGATCGAAGGTGGCGGCCAGCTCGCGATAAAGGGTCTGGAGATCGGTGCGCTTACCTTCCAGCTTCAGATTTGCGAGGGTGTTGTTCAGCGCCGACTCGTGGACCTGGACACTCATCAAGCTGTCCCCGGGCGCTTGGGGCCGTGGCGTATGGGCTCCGATCTGGGTGTCGCCGGCCAGGCGATAGCGGGCAATGACGCGCTGGTCGGTGGTTCGCAGATCCAATGGCGTCGGCTTGAGCTCGATGCGTTCAAAAGGCTGAATCAGCCGGCGATTCAACTGATCCTCCGCCTGGGCCAGCCGCTGATCGACCTCCTGGTCGAAACGGGCCGTGGCACGGTCTTCCAGTTTCGCTTCTGTTTCGGCCTTGGCCTCGAAATAGCGTTCGTCGTGCTGCTGCCGGGCCATGTTCCGCGCGAGCCATCCGACGATGGGCAACGCGTCATAGTCCGTTTCCAGTCCCCGCAACTGCGTCTCGCTGTCGGCTACGGCCTCGGCGCGCCAGACACGAATGCCGCGCCGATCGACAAGCAGCAGTTTGCGAGCATAGTAGCGCGCAAGCCCCTGGTTGTAGAACGTTGCCGGGCCTTTCGAGGCGGCCGTATCGGATTCGACCTCGCCATGGGCCTCCAGGCCGATGCGCCAGTTGTTGCCGTCCGGCACCAGCACCACCCGCAGGCTGTTGATGGCCCGGCTGGTACCGATGACGTCCGCGCCCAGGATGTTGTCGGCGACGCTCTCCTCGATCTGCTGCGGGTCCGGAAGAAGCCGGTTCAACAATTCGGCACTGAGCGCCACGCGCACGTTGGAATTGCGGTAGTGTGTATTCAACAGGCTAGCCAGTGAGCGCGGCTCGTCGTGCGGTGACCAGCGCAGGTTGTCGTAACAATGCGCGATGGGGATCGCGTCGGCACCCTGGCCCGTGCGTTCATACCGCTCGATGTCGTCCAGTAGCTGCAGGTAGTCGACCGGTTCCGCGGACCAGCGATGTAGCTCACGGCAGAATCCGTCGAAAGGCGGGTTGCGGAACACGTCGACCTGCCCCTCCGTCAGCTGCGGCGATTCGATCCGGCGGAGGATGCGTTTGGCCAATCGTCGGCGACCTTCCACATCGCTGCCGCGCGCCAGCTTGCGCACCTCATCGAGTAACAGGTATTGGTGCCAATCCGCGGCGTGATTGGCGGCCGCCAGGCGGCGCTCGACGGCGGCCAGCGGTTTGGCCATGTTGGCCAGTTCCACCGGCGGCGTAACGTCCTGGCCCGTCGCAACGATGCGCTGCACTTGGCGCCAGACGTCGGCTCGCCGTTGCGTGGCATAAGCCGCCCGCAACACGGCCGCGCGCCGCGACATATTGCCGGCCTTGTCAGCCAGCGGATACGCAGCTCGAGCCTGAGCACCTAACTCGTCCAGCCATTGCTTGGTCTCAGGAGTCGATAGTGCCGGTGCTTCCCTCAGCCGTTGGAAGAGGCCCAACACCTGGTTCGCCCATCGTCCGCAGACAGGATCCGTCTCCAGCTCGCGCAGGCGATCCAGCAGATCGGTTGGGAGTGGAAAAACGCTGGCAACATCCGCCACGGCCTGCGGCATACTGCGTTCTAGCCCGTCTGGCTGCATCGCCAGGGCCGGGGGCTGTGGCGCGATCGGCGGACCGATCGGAGCAGCCGGCCGAGCCGGATGGACGTGGTCGATCGGCAGCGCCGGCGTTTCTTTTACCGATACGTCAAATTTGATCTGTTCCCCCACCGCCGGCGCGATCACTGCTTCCTGCCGAGGATGCGCCATGTTAAAGACGGGGTCGAGATCGACCAGGGCGTGATCCAGTGGCTGCGCCGGTTCCTGGTGCGCGGACAGTCCGGGCGGATCCGGCGGCACCGGCGCGGCAACCGACTCTTCCGCCGGCCGCGGTTGGTCCAGGGCCCACACCGGATCCGTCGGCATCGCCAAGTGTGATTCCGGCACGGCCAGGGACCCGCGCGGTGGCGCTGCGACCGGCGATTCCATCCCCGCTTCCGTGTGAACGGAAGCCGTGTCGGGTAACTCGACCGTCGAAATGTCTTCGTGCGTCTCGGCGATCCCCGGATCGGATACCATCACCGCCTCAGCCTCCAACGCCGGATCCGACAAGACGATCGGCACCGCTCGCGTGGCCAGCCACTGGGACTGCCACGATCGGGAAGCAAGTACGCTCAATAGAAATAGGCACGACACTACGGCCACGTACGGCCAAAGCGGCGTCCTGATCCGTTCCCGCAACAGCATCCGTTTCTCCTCATGGTCTTCTTTATCATCGGTTTTTACAGTCCCTTGAATGGAATCCGAATCCCGTTTGACGCATGTTCAAATCGTTACAACACGCAGGATTACGACACGGCCGGGAGCTCGTTACCGGCCCTGCTGATTGGAGAAACAGTGCGGGACCCGCTGCCAGCGGCCGACGGGCTGTGAAATGCTCCAAACAAGGTAAAATACGGCGACTGCGATGAGATGTCCTTCGCCTCCCACAAGAACAAGCCAGGGGAGAGCAGGAGGGACAGCGACAATCAAGCTGCCATTGGTCGGCAGCTATCTGGGTACCGATCGGGAGCTGGCATGATGGACGTGCGGAACATTGGCGATGTCGCTGCATTTACCACGAAAGACGGGTCGGAGATCCGGGAGTTGCTAGCACACCGGAACTCCTCGATCCGCAAGCAGAGCTTGGCGGAGGCGCGCCTGCCGCCGGGCGCGAGCACTACTCCCCACTTCCATCCAGTGACGGAAGAAATCTACTACATCCTGGAAGGGGAGGGGCGGATGCGATTGGATCAGGATGTACGGCGGGTGGTCCCGGGTGACGCCATTGCGATTCCGCCCGGCACTCGGCATCAGATTACGAACACCGGAGCGGCGACGTTGAAGTTTCTCTGTTGCTGCGCCCCGGCTTACGAGCACGACGATACGGTCTTGCTCGACGAGTGGGAAGCGCTCCCGTAGCGGAACTCGCAAGAGTTCCGACGGGATATTCGGAAGTCTTACGCCGGTGCTGCGCACCGGCTGGCGACTTCCGCTACGAGCTGGCGGCTTTCATTATGCTTCGCGGCGAGCGAGCGCGATGACGGCCGGTGGATACGGGCGGACATCCCAGTCGCCCTCAGCCGGTAATTCCTCGACAGGGAGCCGTTCGTCACCTTCCACCACCACGACCGACCCCGGGCCGGCGTGTTCCCACAGCGTCGAGATCAAGGTGAGCATCTCACGGCGCCGCGACACGAAAAACTCGTAGGGAGGACAGCAAAAGACCACCCAGGGGCCCGGGATGGTTGGCACGTGGCGCGGCGCCCAACGAAAGGCATCGCCAGCGAGAATCGTCAAGCGCTCCTGGAGTCCCAATTCCGCGGCCGTTTCCTCAATCACCCGAACGTTGGGAAATTTACGTTCGATAATTACGCCGTGCCGTGCCCCACGGCTGAGCGCCTCGAATGCCATGGCTCCTGTTCCGCCGAACAGGTCGACAACATGACGGTCCCGAACCGATGGCCCGACCAAGTTGAATACGGCCTCCCGGACCCGGTCTTTCATGGGTCGCAGGCCCGGGTCGCCGTTGTACTGGATGGTCCGCCCTCGCAGTTCCCCGCCGATGATCCGCAGGCGCGCAGCAAGCGCACGCGATTCTTCGCCACCGGAACCTGCTCGCCGACTACGCATAGACCGTGAACTGGAAAAAGTCGAGGGTGTGTTGCTTGGCACAAAGCAGCCACTATGTTAGAGCCTATTCCTCCGTCCTGGGGAAGGACGCACGGGCCGCAAGCGCCTTGTAAGCAGCCATTTTGGGAACGGGCGACCGAACCGGACCGCGGGACGGTCCGTAGAAAAAACGCGGTACCGCCGAGCCGCCGCCGCACGACGGCGGTCAGGGGGCTCGCAAGGGGCTGCCGACCGCGGATGCCCTCGTCTTACGCACTATACCGACTGTCAGGAGATCTCTGAGAGATGATTCGCAAGAGTCGCTGTCCGATACAAGTCGCCAACTCCAACCGATTCCTCGTCTTGCCGCAGCTGCACGCGGGACGACCTGTTCAAGCCAGCGGCTGGGTGCTCGCCCTGCTGCTTTCCCTCGCGCCGTTTGCCCTCGTACGGGCTCAGGATTCGCCATCCAAAGAAGAGCCTGCCAAGACGGAGCCCGCCAAGACGGAGCCCGCCAAGACGGAGCCCGCCAAGACGGAGCCCGCCAAGACGGAGCCTGCCAAGACGGAGCGCGCCAAGACGGAGCCCGCCAAGACGGAGCCTGCCAAGACGGAGCCCGCCAAGACGGAGCCCGCCAAGACGGAGCCCGCCAAGACGGAGCCCGCCAAGACGGAGCCTGCCAAGACGGAGCCTGCCAAGACGGAGCCTGCCAAGACGGAGCCTGCCAAGACGGAGCCGGCCAAGACGGAGCCGGCCAAGACGGAGCCGGCCAAGACGGAGCCCGCTAAGACGGAGCCGGCCAAGACGGAGCCGGCCGTAAAGGCGCCAGCGGCGGATCCCAAGGCAGCGTATGCGGCTTATCAGGCGAAACTGGAAGAGTGGAAGGGGCTGCTGAAAGAGCTGCGATCACTGAAACTGAAGTTCGACACGGCGGAATCGGGGGAGACGGCGGCTATCCGGAAGCAATGGGATGAGTTGATTGAGCGGGGCGGAGCCATGATTCCCGCACTTCGGGAACTGGGGATGAATGCCTATGTCGCCGATCCGGCTGCGGACCGTGAACTGGAGCGATTCCTGCTCAAGCTGCTGAAGGACGACATGTCAGTCGATCGATACGAAGAGGCGGCCGTGTTGGGCCGGGCGATGGTGGAAGCTGGCTGCGAATCGCGCGAAGCGCTCGATCAGGCGGGCGTCGCCGCATACTGTGTGAACGACTACGACTCGGCGGAGAAGTACCTCAAGCGAGCCGAATCACTCGGCTCGATCTCGGAATTCGGGCGTCGACTTCTCGCGCTGGTTCCCGAGTACAAGGCCCTATGGACGAAGGAACAGGAGATCCGGCAGCAAGAAGTCGAGAAAAACGATCTGCCGCGAGTGAAGATGACGACGAGCCAGGGGGCTATGGTCATCGAGTTGTTCGAAAATGAAGCGCCGGACACCGTCGGAAATTTCATCAACCTCGTCGAAAAGGGATTCTACAAGGAACTGCCCTTCCATCGCGTTCTCTCGGGCTTTATGGCCCAGGGCGGCTGTCCGCAGGGCAATGGCACGGGCGGGCCGGGATACAACATCTACTGCGAATGTTACCGGCCGGATTACCGTCGACACTTTCGCGGTACGCTTAGCATGGCCCATGCAGGGCGCGACACCGGTGGCTCTCAGTTTTTCATCACGTTCGTGCCCACCGAACATCTGAACGGTCGGCACACCGCGTTTGGACGCGTGATTGAGGGCATCGAGGTGCTGAGCAAGCTGCAGCGGATCGATCCGGAAGCGAAGGAAAAGCCGGCTCCCGACACGATCGAGACGATCGAAGTGCTGCGTAAGCGGGACCACGACTACAAGCCCAAGAAGGTGCAATAAGGCCTGTCTTACGGGTGCGATCCGGTAGCGGAACGGCGTTCGCCTCCGACACGATTGTCTCACGCGGAGGCACAGAGCCGCGGCGAGGTGCTGTCCCGCGAATCGCCCTGGATGATTCTCTGTGGGTGCGCGCCTCCGCGTGAAGCCGTTTCACACGGAGCTGCGAAGAACGGGGCTGCGAAGAACGGAGCTGCGAAGAACGGAGCAGTGGAGATTGGGCGCGGGAAGCGGCACTAATTCACGGCCTCGCCGCTCATGCGATAGATGGCCAGATGCTTGCCGTCTGGCCCTTTAAATTCGCTCACCTCGAACTTGCCGGTCACCGCCACCGGACGAACGGTGAAGCTTGTCGACTGCCCCTTGTCCATCTCGATCAAGATGCAATCGTAGAGTGCCGCACCGGGTCCAAAGCAACATTCCATGTTGTCCCGGACCAGCACGAACTGCGTAATGCCCTTCTGCTGGAAACTGGGAAGCATGTACCCTCGAATGCGAATCCGGCTGCCGTCGAGCTTCTCGATCTTGTCCGTCAACATGCTCCGCAGGAACGGATCGCCCTTTTTCATCTCGAACTTGATATCGTCGAACGTCACATCCTGAGGCTTGCCGGCATCCGCCTTGGACGGCTGGTCCGCCGCCAGACGGGCAGCCGCGCCCAGACTCACACAAGCGACAACAAAGAGCGACAACAAGCGGGATACGTGGCAATGCATTCGATTCCACCGGACCGTGCGGGGTTTACGGGGTGACGCAAGCCGACGGATCACACCGGCCGCGCGTTACGAATCGGCATGTGTCAATTTACGTAATCCGCCTGCATTTGGAAATAGACGCCGTTCACCCCGGACACGGGCTTCAACTGCGTGTCCACCAGCAACACGCCGGCCAGCTTGCGCTTCTGGAACGAGTACTTGATCCGGTCTTCGCCCGTAAGCGTCACTTCGATCATGTGGGTCAGTTTCGGCTGACCACCGAAGCAGCAGGTTCCCATGTCGGGAACGAGCACGAATCGTTTGATTTCCGCCGTCTGCCCATCCGGATAGACGTAACCCTTGATGAATACCTTCTTGCCGTTCAATTCCAGGGCCTCCGGCGAGACCGGCAGATCGGGATGCTCGGACGACGGCTGGAGAACGTCAAACGAGATGCGTGTATAGCCTTCTGGAACTTCCGTCGCGTAGGTAAAGGCATGCAGCGAGACGCTGCTGACCAACAGAATCAGCGACAGCGCGGTCCCGATCACCGCCGGGATCTTGCCGGAGAGTTCCGTCGGATAACGGCGGATGTTGCGGTAACCGTGCCACCCGGCCAGAAATCCGATCAAGGGCAATATCACGAGCGCGGGAACGGAGAAGGCGGTGACGGACAGGATGCCCAGCACCAGCGAGATGACGGCCGAGCGGCTAATGGCCCGGTACGATCCGAAACTGTCCTCATCCCCCGTTTCCAAATCCAGATCCGAAGACATTTGTGTTTGGCTCATGCGTAATACTACGTGCCCCAAGGGCCGGCGGTTCTCAATTCTTGGCCGTCGGAGCGGGGGCACCACCGCCGAACGGGAAAAAGGTGTTGGCACGCTTCACGGCTGCCGGATCGATCTTTTCCAGCTGAGCAATCGCGTCTTTCGCTTCCGGTTTGGGACAGGCCCGCAGGTAGTTGACCACCGGCACCCGCACCCAGCTGGACTTCTCGTCCGCCGTCTTGAACAGTTCAACCATCTTGGGCATGACTTCCCAGTCTTCCCAGCGAGCCAGATCGGGAATCACCAGGTCGGCCAACTGGGGACGGTCCAGCATGTACCGCAGGGATTGGACGAGCCGTTCTTTGGGGACGACGGTCGTTTCGCTGCCGTGGAACCGAATTGCCATGATCGCGGCGTACGTATCGGCGTATTCAGACTTCTCGTTCTTGAGGTACAGATCTTCGACCAGTTCCAGGCCACCCGGTCCCTGCAGGGTCAGGTAGCACGCAATCAGGGCGTCCAAGCCAGCCTTCGCCTTGCGGTCGGACGACTTCAGCATGTCAGCGAGCATGGGCACGTCCTGCCCGCTGCCACAGACCCCCAGCATGGTCAGGTACAGCCGGCGGCGGCTGGCTGGGACATCCGGATTCTGGATCCAGGCCACCAGCTGATCGTGCTTCATCTTGGGCTTCAGTTCGATGACGGCCGCGTACGGGGCCTTGGCGAACTCGTCGTAAGCATCCCGGGCGAGCATTTCGTCGTGGTCTTCCAGGTATTCCTGGAAAAACTCCAAACGACCGGCGCCTTCCTTCGGCAGGGTCAACAGCTGCGGGATGTACTGTTTGGCACGATCCGTCAACAGCAGGGGGGTCGACCACATCAAGTTTTGCGGGTCGACGCCCATGATCAAGAATGGCTTGCCTTTGGTGGCATCGCCGAAGTAGATGGTCTCAATCATCTGGTCTTGCTTGACCAGGGAATCGCCCTTCACGACCCGCGTCACCTTGAACTTGGCCTTTGGCAGCTCCTTGCCGGCATCGTCCGGCTTGGAGGGGGGCGGCGGCTGGACAAGCTCCGCGATGACGACCGCATCCATGGTCGCCATTTCCTCGCTGAAGGTCTGCGACACGGCCGAACAGAACGGGCACGCGAGGGCGGCCCCCGTCGACGCGACCAACGCCAGGAAGCAGACAACCGCGAGTAGTTTACCACGCGCCATAACTGGTAATTCCTTCTGAATGACCCGCTCACCACGCGACGCCGACACCCCCGCCGGGTTCGCCGACCTTTCGCGCGACGGGAACCATTCTATGTCATCGCCGCACATCTAGGAACCAAGCGACTTAGCCACGTCCGTCCGGTACGCCGCCACCGCTGGCAAGAGACCGACGACCATGGCCAGGAGGAGCAGCGAAGGGATGATGGCCAATTCGAGCGACATCTTGCCAATTATCGTCCCCAATCCGGCGAGCTCAAGACTTTCGACCGGCGGCGCCAGATCAAAGAACCCAATCGATACCCCCGTCCGCTCCTCGATATAGGGGCTGGCCACCGCGTTCAGCGTATGGCCGCCCATCCATCCTAGCGCACCGCCGCCCAGCGACAACAGCACCGACTCGAGCAGAATGACGGACATCACCGTTTCCCGGCTGGCCCCCAGGGCCCGCATCACGGCAATCTCGTGCCGCCGGTCGCTCATCGAATTATAGATGCTCACCAGAATGCTGATGCCCGACACCACGCAAATCAGCGCCGTCAGCACCAGCAGCAACACCTGGATCGGCTTGACAATAAACTCAAACAACCCCGTGATCTCGCGCACGGGCAACACGCACTGGGCATTCGGCCCCTCGTTTATCAGATTCGGTAAGCTCATGGCCACAAACGGGTTCGACGTCCGAACCAGGATGGAGGTGACCTCCCGCTGCTCGACGGGCAATCGGGCTTGCTGCGCGGCCGCCGGGGTCGAGGCGGCGGCCGGCGTAGCCGCCAAGCTGTCCCCCGCCTCTTCCAGCGGTTTCGCATGGTCATCCATCAAGTAGAAGCCTTCCATGTTGACGAACACCGCGCGGTCGTTAGGCGTGGCACTCGGAGCGAGGATGCCGACGACGGTGAATTTCTGAGAGTGGCTTTCTCCCTCCGGATCGCCATGGGATGGCGAAATGCCGTCTCCCAGCTGGACGTTCAGCTCCCGGGCGACGGAGCTTCCTACGACGGCTTCGTAGTAGCCGTTCTCCGGGTTCCAGGTTTGAAAATTGCGCCCCTGGGCGAACTCGTAGGACTGATCCGCGGCCGGACCAAACTTCAGTTCATCAAACATGGCCGGGGTGGTCCCGACCACGCGAAAATGCCCGAAATAGTCCCCCAGGCAGACCGGGGCGGCGAGCCCCGTGAACTGCGCATACTTGCCGTCGCGTCCCAAATCGAGTGTCACGGTCCGCGCGCCGTACAGCCCCTGCTCAGCGGCCAGCAGAGCCACGCCTTCGAGCCCCCAGCTGCTGGCGAGCCCAGCGCTAGCGGCGGCCTGCCACGTATCGTGCTGCAGTTGCAGCGTTTGGAACTGAATCGAATCGCGGAAGGCTTCGTCCCGTGCCTCGCGGCTCATGAACTCCGTCAGAAACGCGAACGGGATATTCTCGACGGGCTTACTCAGGTAGTAGACGGTATTCAAGGTTAAATCGAGCCGGCCCCCTTTAGCCCCCACGATCAGGTTGTAACCCAGGCTCGCGTTATTGCGAAACGACCGCGCCACCACCCCGTGAATCGATAACACGGCGACGACCATGGCGACACCCAGCGCCATGGAAAACATCGTTAACGCCGAGGCCACACCGCGCTGCTGGATGCTGCGCCAGGCGATCTTGAACAAGCTCATGAGTATTCCTAACCGAAGAAAGCAGGCCGGTGTCCGCAGGTCCGCTCGCGCGGTGCCTTACGGCATGCCATTGCTGATGCGAGTGACATCTACCAGGCGGTCGACGCGGGAAAACTGCGCCGCCACTTCCATGGCATGCGTGACCATGAGCAGCGCCACTTGCTCCTCGCGACATGTCTCGCGAATCAAGTCAATGATGTTCTGCTGATTGGCCGGATCGACATTCGCGGTGGGTTCGTCGGCCAGCAGCAGACGCGGGCGATTGGCCAGCGCGCGGGCCACCGCCACCCGCTGTTGCTCCCCGACCGACAGCTGACCCGGCCTGTGGTCGGCCCGGTGGCCCAGCCCGACGCGGTCAAGCAGCAGGCGCGCTCGGGTCACGTCCTTCTTGCCCCGTGCGAACGTCATCCCCAGCAAGATGTTCTCCAACGCGGAAAAAGCGGCCAGCAGGTTGAATGTCTGGAACACATAACCAATCAATTCGGCGCGGCACCGGTCACGGCCCGCTTCCGACAACTGGCTCAGTTCCACACCGTTCAACTGGATGGAACCGGCATCGGCCCGGCTGATCCCCGCGATCACGTGCAGCAGCGTGGTCTTGCCACATCCGCTGCGGCCCACCAGCACCATTTGCTCCGCGGCCTTCACTTCGAAGCGCTCGATATCCAGGATGGGCAACAAGTGGCCGTCGGCCTCTACGTATGACTTTTTGACGTTTTGGAGCAGTAGCATGGACTATCTCTTGTGGCGCATTGCCCGCTGAATATCCCGCTGAGTCGCCGCCTTTTTTAAATCCTCACGCTTGTCGTGCGTCTGCTTGCCGCGACACAGCGCCAGCAGCACCTTGGCGATCCCGCGTTCGTTGAAGTACAGTTTCAGCGGCACCAGCGTCAATCCCTTTTCCTTGGCTCGTCCTGCAAAGCGATCCTTCTCGCGCTGATGCATCAGCAGTTTGCGAGGACGCTTCGGTTCGTGATTCCATAGTGTGGCATTGCGGTACTCGGGAATATCGCAGCCGACCAGCCAGACCTCGTTGTCCCGGACCCGGCCGTAGGCCTCGTCCAGCGAAACTTTGCCTTCCCGCAGGCTCTTTACCTCGCTGCCTACTAGCGCTACTCCGCATTCCAGGGTCTCCAGCACAGCGAAACGATGCCGGGCTTTTCGGTTCTCGGCAATCGTCCGTTCCGTGCCCGTGGGGCGGCGGTCGGGATGCGGGGACTTATTCGACTTCGACACCCTGTTTTGACCCTCTTTCCTGGCCAGCCCAACGGCATGCCGGCGCATCCGCTGGTGGACCATCGTGTGGCTTGGACGACCGGCGTCGACTCGCGATCTCCGCCTCCGTCCCTATCGTCTGACCAGCAGCGGACATTGCCATGCCGCCGGGGTAAGTTATGTCACGCCCGCTCCGAATGCCAGCGGTCCCCCGCGATTTGGTGAGCGGGAGGACCTGCCGTCGGTCTTTCGATCCCGACATCCCCTTGCTACATTCCTCGCAGGAGTTCTCTCTTGTCGCGGCCATCTTCCCAGTTCGATTCGCCTGGATCCGGCTGCCCCGCTGCGCTGCCACTGGATTGTTATTTGCTGGGCCGAGCGGACTGGGATACGGTACTCGGCCTGCAACGTCGACTCGCTTATGAGGTCGGCGAGCTCCCTTGTCCACGGATGGCCTTCATTTGCTGCGAGCACGAGGAGCTGATCACGGTCGGCCGTGACGGTTCCCGCGCCCATTTGCGCTACGAATCCGAGCCCACCGACCGGCAGCCGCTGCGCGTTCAGTGGGTCAGCCGAGGCGGCGGTTGCATCCACCACGGCCCGGGGCAACTGGCCATCTATCCCATCGTGCCTCTCCGCTGTACCGGCTGGTCCGTCGGGGACTATCTGCGGCGATTTCAGGCGGGGTTGCAGGGAGCGCTCAACCGACTGCATTACCATACGGCAGTCCCCTCCGCCGGGTTCGGCATTTGGGGGCACAGCGGGTTGCTAGCGGCGATCGGAGTGGCGGTTCGGCAGGAAACGACGGTGCATGGCGGGTTTCTGAACGTCAATCCCGTGTCACAGCTGGCGCGGTATGTCGAGACGGTAGCCATGCCCCCGCATCCCGGCGACAGTCCGGTGCGCAGGCCGATGAGCAGCCTGCTCGCCGAGCGGCGCGTGCCCATTACAATGAATGCGGTGCGTGCCGCGTTGATCGAAGGCTTGAGCGAGGTGTTCCAGTGCGGGCAGGTTCACATTCACGCCGCTCATCCCATGTTTCCCCGACCTCCCGAAATTGCCGGTGAATCCTGTGCACACGTTTGAATTGCCAATCGTCCCGAGCCATGCCGAGCCGCCCGTGCGTTTGCCGCGGTGGTTAAAGCGGGAGGTGCCGAAGGGAAATGCCAATCACTTCACCTCACGGTTGTTAGAGGAATTGGGGCTGGAGACGGTCTGCGACAACGCGAAGTGCCCCAACCGAATGGAGTGTTACTCGCAGAAGACGGCGACGTTCATGATCCTGGGGAACGTCTGTACGCGGCCGTGCGGCTTTTGTGCCGTCGCTCGCGGCAGGCCGGAATTGCCGTCGGCGGACGAACCGCATCGGCTGGCGGAAGCGGCCCACCGGCTGGGGCTGCGCCACGTCGTGATCACTTCGGTGACGCGCGACGATTTGCCCGATGGGGGCGCCGAGCATTTTTTCCAGTGCGTCACCGCCGTCCGGGCCCGCGTGGGAGCCACCATCGAAGTCCTGACGCCCGATTTTCTACGTAACTGGCCCGCCGTCGAACGGGTCGTG
>JBFWYF010000041.1:0-17920 GCA_050186685.1 Pirellulaceae bacterium | reverse complement strand
GGCGCGCCAGACGACCTGCACATCCGCCGGCTCCGAGTTTGATCCGTGCAGCCACAGGCTCACATCGGGGAGTTGACTTGGAGCGGGCGAGGTCTGGACCCAAAGGTCGAGGTAGACCGGAAGCAGCGTCGGCGCGTTGAGTTTGGGCGCGAGCAGCTTCGCCAAGTCGTGGCCCGTTGGAATCGAGAGCGCGAGAATGCCGAAATCTACCAATGTCATTTTGGCAATCTTTGCCTCAGCTTGGTGCTTCGCTTCGCCCTTCAACTTCCTGGCTTCACCTTTGAGTTTCCCCAGCTCATCCTTGAGCCTCTTCGCCCTCTCCTTCTCCTGTTCCTTGAACCACTTGACCGTCTCGACGATGGCCGTACCGTAGATCGGATCATCGTCCGCGAGCGAAGGCTTCTCTCCGCGACGCTTCAACTCCTCCTTCAATCTCGTGCATGTATCCCACACGATGACCCCTTCGGCATTGCCGTACGTGCCAAGCCGGTCCACGCGACCGAAACGCTGCCGCAGACTGTCGAGACTCGCGGCCTCGGTAACGAGGGCGTCGAAGTCGAAGTCCGCCCCCGCCTCAATGCACTGGGTACTAACGACGACGCGCTTTGGGCTGTCACCGTTTCGTTTCCGCCCTGTCCGTACGAAAGGTCGCAGCTCGCGAAGTACATCATCGCGATCGAGAGGACGCATGCGTCCCGTGAGTAGCGTAACCCTGACGTCCGTACCTAGAATCTCGCGGAGCTGTTGTGTGATCCCAATGGCATTCGCAACACGGTTGACGACTACTGCGATCGTGCGATGCCGTTGGAGCAGGTCCTTCGCCTGAGCGACGCACGCCTGTTCCAACGCCGTGCGATCGTCCACCTCGACAAGTCGCACCTGCTTGGTCGCGTGCAGTCGCGGCCCGAGCGGTGAATCGGGGCTTTTCTCTTCGTCGAGCAGCATAAAGCGTTGCTGCTCGCCATCACCTGGTGTTGCCGATAGGAACGCGTGCGCGAAACGCGTCGCTAAGCCGCTACCAGTAAAGCGTGTTCGCAAGCGAGCAAGCTGATCGAGCGTCTGCCGAAACGGCTCAGATAGATGCACCTCATCCAGAAGAAGCAGCGTGTCGTTGGCCAGCAGTCCCGCATGCACCGGCTTCATTCCCTGACTCACACCGTAGCCGTTCATCAGCATTCGCGAGCCGACCTGATCGACCGTCGAGCCGATGATGAGCGGCTGATCGGGAGTGCGCGCCCAGCCGTCGTCCTTCGGCATGCCGCCGCGCAGCGTAAAGACCCCTAAGGGCTCGTCGCCAGCGCGGGTGAGTGAGCGCAGTCGTCTGGCGACCTCGACGACGATCATATCTTGGCTCGTTATCAGGGAACGCAGGATGGAGCGCCCCCGCTCTGCAACCTGATCTACGACAATGCGGCGGTCCACAACCATCACGATGCGACGCGGACACCAACGGCCTGCGACCTCGTTAGCCGTGTCGAGAGCGAGTGCGAACAGCGCAATGTCGATGCACGTCGTTTTCCCCACACCGGTCGGCAGATCGAGCACGCGCGGCCATACCCTGTTACGAACGATCTGCTCGAGCAATCGCTGCTGCCAGCCGAAGGGCTGATTACCGTCGTGAACGGCTGCGTGAAAGGCACCAAAATCGGAAATAGAGAGCATCATGGGTCCTCCACGGGCAGGCAGAGTCCCAGGCCGAAGTAGCGCCCAGCACCCAGCAAGAGCGGGCCAATCACGGGCGTCTCAAACTGTATGTCGGCGTGGACGCGGACGTGGTCCGTTCGCCCTGGTCGCCCCGGCCAGGGAAGAAAATCGCGGACGTTCTGAGCACCCGGGAGAAGCGGCGCGAGCGATACTTCAACTGAGGATGGCCGAACCCCTACGACCCGCGTGCACGAGTCGCGGATATTCTGCTGAGCCGCCAATGCCGCCTTTCGAGCTGTGCCGTCCCTGTTGCTACGAAGGTTACCGGGGTTGCGGTCGAGCGCAATCGGCGTCGCGGTGATGAATCGTCTGGAGGCACGGCACCACCGCGTCGGATTGAGTGTAGCCTTCGCCGACAAATCCACTCGCCGGACGATGAACGCCGAGAGACTGCCGCCCGCCAGGGTCAAGCGTCCAGACGAGTCGGCGCGCTCTATTTCCCACTTCGCGACGAGCCGAAGCATCAGCTCGCGGTCACTTATCGGAAGCTCGCGTGGAACCACCAGCGCGATACCCATGACCGCACCATCCGCATACTCGTGCCCGACGAACGGCAGCGGGACAAACGCAAGGTGTGGCTGCTTCGTCGGTCCGCTCTCGTCACGCCCGGAGAGCGTCGCCGGAAGGTTGCTATTGCCGTGGATTTCGATCAACGCACTACGCAACGCACGTGCCAGGTCGGTCGCGCGTGACGCGAATGGCCGTGAACCACCCACGCGCTCGAATAGCACCCAGTCGGTCGAGAACATGCTCTTCGCGACTGGCGCAGACGTCGCAATCTCGGACGACGAGCGGTACCTTTGAGGACGAGAGGGGAGAATATAGCTCTGACTTCCCTGATATGGCCTGTGTTGCTCAAAGGCTTGCTCTAGGCGCTCAAGCTGCCGGGGACCGAACATGCGCAGAACGAGGGCACCATCATCATCGGGAACGAGGGTCGGTGTGATGTGGCGGTCTACGAGGCAACAACGTACGAGCGAGGAAGAATGCCCCAAACGTGTCACACGTGCACACAGTTGTTCCAGTGCCACTTTGTGTGGCGATGGATCGGCAGAGAGCCAGATGAACGCGATGTTGGGCGTCTCGGGGAGTATGACAGGGAAGGTTCGCACTTGACGTGTGCGTCGCTCGGGCATCAAGGTCCTCGCCGTCGCAAGCTCCTTGGCCGATGGTAAAGCACCGACAACCTGAGGCGCGGTAATCGCGTTGGCAAGCCTCTTCTCAGCTTTGTCGCGCGTCGCTTTCGCTTTTGTGAGCACCTTCTTTAGAGCTGCCAGTTCTTCCTTCGGCCTCGTCAAGGCTAGCTTCCTGTCCGATGACTTCGTCCGTTGACGTTTGAGTTCTTCTTCAATTGACCGGACGCGTTCCTCGGCCTCTAAAACGGCCCGCTCGGCGGAAACTAAGCCATCTCGTGCGACCTGAGCGACGCACTCGGTATCACGGATCTCAGTGTCCAAGTTGAGCGTGACGTCGTTGACGGGCACATAGACGTCCTGAACCTGACGCCTACCAACCTTTGATTCGGGATCCACCCACAACGTTGGCGCGCCTTGCTGCTCGAGCCATGAGAGTGCCTGTCGTTCTGCCTGATCAACTACCTCGTAGTCATGCAGCGCAGCGACCAACGCCGAGTAGAAGCGCGCAGGGTGTGGCGGCCATTCGCCGCGTCCGCGATTGTTGTGCTCGGTCGCAGCATAGCGACCCGCCAGAAGTTCGATTTCGATCGCAAGCATCATGCGTCTCCGTCATCAGCCTCCGTAGCTCCAAGCTCGCGACTCTTCTTCACGAGGTCGGCGAGCTTTGGCGACGGCGTCAGTTCCGCGAGTGCTTCGCCCGGAGCCTTGTCAAACCTAAGGTCCGCGGGAAGATTGTTAACGGCCTCTCTGTACAGCGAGATCGCACCGTCCAGATCGAGATCTACGGCAGCCCCGCTTCCATCTCGCGCGACCGCTTCGAGCTTCAGTGCAGAGCCTTCCTTCGGCACCAGTAGACAGCGAGAACGCAAATCGTGCCCACGGCTCTCTGCGGCGAATACGGCGAGCAACCCAAGCGCAGCCAGTACCGTGCGACCTTCGTCCGCTGCTGTGTTGAATCCGAGACGACGCAACGAAGCAAGTGAGAGCACCACCGTGTGCCTTGCCTCATCGATCGTCACGCCCCCGGCTACCTCGTCGATGGTGGGTGCGATGTTGCCGAGTACGACCGCCGACGGCTTGCCCGCCCTCTCCTTCTTGCCGACCTTCACGGGCTCACCATTCTCCATCACCGCTTGAGCTTGATCGGAAGTCCACATCTCTTCGCGGGCGGCTGCCTTGTAAAGTGGATAGTCGATCTTGCCGGTAGTGACAGGATCAATCCGGCTACTGGTTTTCGTTCCCAACGCCGCATTGATGCCGACGATCTCGGAGACAAGCGTCCGCTGAAACTTCGCTCCGAGGC
The DNA here is from genome assembly GCA_050186685.1 of Pirellulaceae bacterium. Lineage (GTDB taxonomy): Bacteria > Planctomycetota > Planctomycetia > Pirellulales > Pirellulaceae > CAZFLF01. The sequence goes on along the minus strand of JBFWYF010000041.1, from coordinate 13,777 downwards.
CACCCTTTGGGCCGGTGCTGTCCCATAGGCCGAAGACGAGCCCCGTCGGGCAGACCTTGAACAACGCCGTTGCGTTTTTGGTGCTCGCGTCTGTGAACGACTTGCCGATCCGTGACAGCCGAAAAAGTTGACCGTCGAGCAGGCTGTCGCGAAGGAGCGCGTCAGCGATGCGGTGAGGCGCAGTGAGCGACGTGATGCGCCCCACTTCGGGAGCGATCGGCGAGAAATCGACGCTGACAACGGGGAGTGCTATCTTTTTCTCATCCCACAACGCCTCGAGCGCTTCCTCCATTCGATTCGCTTGGCTCTGAACCGAGTCGATGAGCACGCACCTTGCGTCGTGCCCGTCGATACGGCGAGTCTCGAACGCGTACTTGGCGCCGGGCTTCATATTCCTGTCATCCACTGCGTGTGTTGGCGGGAAGATCTTGTCTCCCGGCCCACCCGCCGGCTCCAGCCTTGCTGTGCCACGAATGGCGACCGCGTCGCCCGCAACCAGCATCTTGAGCGCATCGTAGTTCAGCAACACTCGTATTTCTCCTTGTAAAGTGATTGCTTGTTTGGCATTCGGAACATTCTCAACCGGATTACGCCGATCGATCTAAAGTGACTACGGAAAGTCGCATGTGACCTGCAGCAAATGGGTTTCATGTCGATCCTCCCACCCGAACCGAGCGAGACTCCGCGCGCAGCCAGCGCACGAAGAGGCACGCGTACAGCTTTCGTTGAGACGATGGGACTTTGTGCAGCTCATTCAAGATCACTCTCGCGTCGTGCTGATTCCAGCTCTTGCCGCCTGCGGTCATCGGATTCAGGCGACTGGAGAGGGCGTCAACCTCACCTCGGTCAAGGTCGGCAATAAGATCAAGCCATTGTGAGAGGCTCGGCTTGGGGTCGTTGCCGCCGCCAGGCTTCGCCAGCGACTTGTGCGTGGTGAACCACTCCCGCGTCTTGGCGGCGATCGCTTCGTCCGCGATGTCGGCAGGTGGCGTCGGAGCGATGCTCGCAGGAGATTCGCCAGTTACGCCGGGGAGCGAAGCGTCGATGCGGAAACGTCCAAAGCCCTCGTGCGTGCGTTCGCCAAGCCACTCGCTCGTCGCCGTCCGCACTACGAGATTGACGACGCCTTCGCCTGACACCTCAAAAACTGAGCCTCGCCGAATCGCCGCCGCTGGCATGCGCCACAGGCGCGACGTTCCGTTAAACCCGTGAACCAATACGCTGTCTTGTAGCGATTGACGGAGTTGTACGTCGCCGCCCAACAGCGTCCGGAGTGCCGCCGTATCAAGCGCCGTTCGCCAGCGGAGGTGCTCATCACGCACTAGCAGATCCGACGTCAGCGTAAGCAGGGCCGTGTCCGTCGTGTCCGTCGTTGCACGAGCGTTCAGCCACGCGAGTTGCGCCACTTCGATCGGTGCGCCCGCGCGGCCAACACGGAGCCAGCGTCGCCCTTCGAGCACAGGCCCGAGCTTCTCCGCAACCCTCATTAAATCCTCGGGAGAGCCCTGAACTTCAGCAAAAAAGGGCGTCTCCTCAACAATCTGCTCAATGGCAAAGAGCGATGCATCGGCTCGTCTTGGTTCCGGCCGCCCGTTACGTAGTCGCACTCGACGAGCGGGTCGGAACGTGGTCCACGCCTCGCTCCGGCTCGCGCGGTAGATGAAGAGGTCGTCCTCAGGACGCTTTAGCTTTTCATTCGACCCCCACGCGTCGAGTCGCTTCGTCGGCGCAACTTCCTGCGCCCACCAAGGAACGTCACGCACTGAGTCCTTCGGTTTCTCGCTCTGGAGCGAGAGCGGCGCGGGCAGCACCTCCACGCTATCGAGCTTCGGTGGCACTGTGGGAAGCGGAAGTGCGTCGCTTACTGAAACCTTCCCGGACGTGAGCAGAGAGGCCGTTGCGTGATCGCCCTCGGCGATGATCCAGGAGGCCATGGAGCCAAGCAGCGCACGCCCCGGCACAAACGAGAGACTCGGGATCAGGTTGTCGGGCGTCGCCGTCGCGGTAATGCAAAGCGGATCGCGGTTCTTGATCAGGAGCACGAGGCGTCCCGTCGCAGCGCCGACTTCGCGCGTAGTCGGCGAGACCTCTGATAGCGAGAGCTTCACACGGCCAGTCCCACTCGAGCGCCCGGCGCCAAGTGCATCGACCTCTTGCACGAGCCGTTGCAACGTTGGCAAGTCCGTTGCGGGAAGTTCGACCTCACCGGCGAATTTCATGCCCTTGGGCACATACTCGACGACCCGCAATGTATCGTCCTTCGGCGCGCGGTTGTCGAATGCCTTACGTGCTGTCGAGCACCAGATGTGAGTTTCGGGGCTCTCCGTCGCATACAGCGAGGTGAAGACGGCGCGTTGATGTTGACCACCGGCGACCCCGAAGAAATTCCCCGCGACTTCATCACCATGACGCCTGAGTGCGGCGTCGCGCAGCACACCCTCAATGTGCGAAGCCCAGATGACAGGGCGGCCATGTCGGTCGCGAGCGATAAGCGCGTCGATGCCGCCTCCACCCGAGCCGGACCCGACATGGGCGTCCGAGTGGAACTCCGCCGCGAGCGCGTAGCGTACCCACTTCCTAGACATGCGCGACCTCCCGCTTGATGTCAGAGTGTTCAGCGTAGCGGCCGAGATGGGCGATCTCGGTGATCTCGACGAGATCGAGCAGCGCCGTCAGCCATACGTTCCCCGCGCGTCGCCAAAGTTCCTTATCCTTAACGCCCGCTTTCTTGAGCGCGTCGATTGCCTCTTTCGACAGTTCCTGGAATGCCAACTCCGAGAGTGCTCTTCCGCGTGGGAGCTGCTCGACGAGGTAGCGGAACTGCGATCGCGGGCCGTGCCTGAGCATTTCAGCAGCGGTCACAAGTCCTTGCAGCGAGTCGAGCCCCCGTCCGAGCACATCGATAGGCCGCTGTGAGAGCACGCGAAGATCGTCTCCCGTGCCACGCAGCCAGTCGCGCCGACGCACCTCCACTGGCGCATCGATCGACGTGGTGCGGAAGACCGCCCAGTCGACGACAGACCGCTTCGCGTCACCGTCCACGAGACCACGGAAGCGGCGCTTCGCCGAACTGGCGAGCTGCTCGGCGACCTCGTGCAGCCGATGGATTGGGACAGTGTGCTTGGCGATCACGACGCCGAGGCCAAGGGTTAGCCTAAAATCGGCGGCGTCCTGCTGAATGGTCTCAAGTTCTGCGCAAATCTTTACGACGAAGGACAGTGCAACACGTGCACGGCAAATCAGGAGCAGGTCGTCGCCGCCCAGCATGAGGGGGACGAGCGGAGCGGGCGATTCATTCTTGCCGGCCTTGTCGTTGTCGCACGCATCGTCAATTGCTTCCTTCACCGCGCGACGCAGAAGCACACGATTCTTGTGGAAGAACTTCGCTCGTTCGCCGTCGGTCTTACCTGCACCGCTGCCAACGCCGTTGCCGTCGGCGTGAATGAGCGCGAGGTACCCATCACCTACCAGTTCGTTTAGTTCTTGCAATTGTTTCTCGCGGTTTAAGACGTTGAGCTTGGTCCTCTCGCTGAGCATGCTCGCGATGTCGACCGCCGTACCATCTTCCGTGCGTCTGGCAGCGTCATGCCGCTGCTTGACGTCGAGCGAGACGGCATGGGACTCGGTGCCTTGCCTAACATTAACCGACGCGACCCCGCGTCCGGTCCACTCGCACGGGGCGAGCACTGGCAACGCAGTGGAGAGATGCACTTGGCTTTTGCTGCATGGAACGCCATCGATACTGACGTGGAAATGCAGATCCGGCAGGTTGGAGCGCAGGAGCAGCTTGGCAGCGTCGGCGAACGCCATCGCACCATTCGCAAACAGCGCCTCAAAGTGTCCTCCGTCGCGCGCGAGTATGCCGTCCCTTGCGTCACTAGCCGGATCATCGTGGTCCCCCAGTGGATCGTCCGGGTCGGCAGTCGGGTACTCCTCGTTATTCGGGGCGAGCGTCCAGCCCCGCCCCGTCTCTCGTGCCAGATTCGGCAGCTCAATGCGAAGTGTCTCGCCAAGGAGCACGTTGGCGCCGACCATCGCGCGCAGGCGAGGCACCCCGAAGAGCCACGTCTGCACTCGCTGCAATTTGATGTGAAGGCGTTCCATTTAGCACTCTCCCGTAGAGCTCTTTCTCTCCGATGGTGGCTTAGTTCGGCCTGTCTCGACAGCCCGCGAAAGCCTCGCCAGATCGATTCGCTTGAATAGACGCCAAGCCGCCACTCCGTTCCGTGGGTGGCACGCGGCAGGGTTCGCGAGTCCACTCCGCATGGAACTCCACCGTATCGACGCTCTTCAGCCACTCCGGCTGCAAGGTGGCGCTCATCCACCATGTGGCGCAGGGACGCAGGTTCGTGGCTTGATCCTGACCTCGAAACGCTTGGACTTGGGCCGATGTGGCCAACCCAACGTCCATGAGCTGCACCTCATCCATGATCCAGAGGGCATCCTGGTTCAATAAGCCAAACTCAATCGGCCACCGTGCCCGTGGGCTCGAGAAGCCACGGTTAAGCGCCCGCGAGAGCAACATGTCCTGGGTTCCCACGAGGATGGCCGGCTGCTCAGGGTACAAGAACCACTCCCCCTCGTCCTCGCCACCCATCGCGACATGGACCGCCGGGCGTCGCTCCGCGGGCATCTGCCGCGCGAGCCCTTGCGCGACTTCTACGGTCTGCTCAACCAGCACCCGCATCGGCAGGCACCAGACGAGCCTCCGGGGCCATGTATCATCCGCCTGTTCCAGCCTATGCCACATCCAGGCGGCCAGGACTCCCTCGGTTTTTCCCAGCCCGGTGCCAATCTGGATCAAGCGACTCCGGCAATTCGGTTGTCGAACCAATTCCTCCTGCCAACCTCGCGGGCCGCCTTCATGACCGGTCAACCTGCTGAACCATTCGTTATACTCCCCGGCTTCGCGCATGACGCCGCTCCGTGCCAATGCAAGGTCTGGCTGTAACAGGCGGAATGTATCACATGCTCACGGGATTCCAATCCCTCATTCCCATATCGTCGATACCGGGGCCTTCGTCCGCATATGCTGTGTGCAAAGACTTCTCTGCTGCATCAGTTCGGCATCTGGGAGTGAGATACTGTGGTACGGCCGAGAGCAATCTTGGAGCGTTCAGACGACACGGCCGCATAGGTGAGCGTACCGCTTGCCACCCGCCGACGGGCAGTGACTGACCACCGTGCGCTGTTAAGACAGCCGGCCCGAATCGACCTGCCGATAGTGTTCGCCTGCCGATCTACTTCGCTCGGGACTGTACACCTTGTAGGTAGACATCTCGCGTAGTCGCACCGCAACCGGGAACACAGGTGCTTGAGGTGAATCAAGAACAAGTGAAGGGACCTACCGCGGCCGAATCGACTGGTCACGTCGACCACCCCTTCTATGCAGTCCTGCATGATGACCATGGTGTTGCTGTCGATCACGTCTGGCGAGTTGGGCGTCACGCCGTTTCGCCAATCGCGACAGGCCCTGGCTCCGGCGGCAATGCGCTGGCAAGGTGCCGCAGGGCCATCAGGCGCCAGTCCTTCTAGCCTAGCGGGACACGATGTCCCAGGTGTCGCCTTTGGCCGTACAAACGGTCACCCATGACGGCTGCGAGTTCTGACGACCATTACTCCGTAATTACCAAACGCGAACAGGTCGCTACCCGGCAGATAGTCCGCCCGCGCGCAGGCGCTGCGAGGGCCTGGACCCCGCGTGCGCAAGGCTTGCACACTCGTCGAAACCGAGACGCCGGTCGGAGTTGCCCAAACGCGTCCTGGGCCCAGCTGTGCCTACAGGCCGAGAGCGCATAACCGTGGAAGGCTATTGCAGCTTCTTGAGTGTCCCCAACAGGGCTTCGGCCTTTGCGACGCTGCCCACTCGGTCCACCAGGTGCTTGGCCGCCAGCAGATCGTCAGCGGCCAGCTCATCGCCGGTCTGGTGGCCGGCGACAGACCGTTCGGGTGCCTGCGGGTCAGTGGACATCAAGCTGGACTTGACCATGCTGATATGGTTCGGCGTGATGTCGATCCCTTGGCTCTTGAACTCTGCGGAGAGGCGTGTGGGGGATGCGTGAGGAACCTGGCTGAGAGCTTCGCGTATCAGCTGACTCTTGTTGATGCGGCCGCTGCTGGTTGATCTGCGCTTCGCCATCGCGTGTGCTCCTCGGTAAGTGTGTGCGCCGCCGATGTTCGCTGACGATACAGGCAGGGTAGACACTACCAGCATCACGCGCGGAACGAAACGGACAAAGTACCAACTTAAGGGCCGTTTGCTTGATGGTGAGCGGTCCGTTTTCGTTTTCCGGTCTGGGCTGCTGATCCCGACACGTGCGAGCACCCGACCCAAAACCGTCTTAGCCTCGAGGACGGAGAACAGGGGCAGACCTTGGTCTGTGCCGTAGTCTCGTGGATGTGCTGCCAAATGCTCCGCCCCGATTAGTTGCGTACGTTTCGAGGCTTCCCGGAAGACTTGGGCCGCACCTACGGCAGCTTGGATGACGTCGTGTCTTGGAATTCGACAATGTTCATGAGTTCTCTTTGGAAAACTGCCAAAGCGCTTTATCAAGCGTCCGCATGTCCACGCCGCTGCGGTTGGCAAGTTCTCGGCAATAGAGCACGTAGGTCCACCAAAACGAAAACGAATATTGGTTGGGTTCATTCAAACCAAGTGACGACAGGGCGCGATAGTCCAGGATCGGGTATGGGTCGCGATGGAAAAAGTGGAGAATCACGGTAGCCGTTGGCCAGCCAACACCGTCCAGAATCGTCAACGATTCCACCCGAGCGCGTTCATTTCTGGTCTTGAATGCCCATGACGTGACCTCCTTTATGAAATCGGCTTCATTTTCCTCCACGTGTCCCGCGCTTCGCGTTGATTTCCATTTTGCGACTTCGAGCAATTGCTCCTTGTCGAGATAACCACATCGCTGGACGAGCGGCTTGAGTTTCATCAGCTCGACATCATCCAGACCGTAGCTGTAGCGTTCGGCAATTGCCTTGATTTCAGATTCCGGGAATCGGAGTTTCATTGCGCATCCGCCAAGTTTGTTGATGACCGTGGGGAATTCACATTCCTCCCATCGGCATTCGGGCCAGTCATGTTCCCAGTCCAGACTTGTATTCCCCGTAACAGCCTAACACAATTAGCTGGCTGGCGTTGTCGGCGGCTTTTTTTGGCACATGGGAGAGGGGCTAGTTCCATGTCGGGCTGGTTCTACTTCAAAGAGGGTTTCATCGAAGACAAAGAGCTAGGACCGCTCACAGATGCAACGTTCCTACAGATGGCATTCGACGGGACCCTGAAGCTAAAGACAAAGGTTCGACACGAAAAGCACACCCGCAATCAGTGGGCGTATCTCGAACAGATTCCGGCAGCAAAGAAAAAGGCTGAAAATGGGGAAGCTGACCGGGCAGAAAAAATGACAGCCGACAAGGCTGCGAAGGATGAGCGCAAACGGCAACAAGCTGCGGCACGTGAGGAAGCGCGGCTAAAAAAGGACGAGGAAAAAGCAGCCAAGCAGCAGACCGCCGTCATTCCTGTGCCGCCAGCGCGACAAGTCGTGGATACTGTTGATTCAGTTCATGGTCAGCTTGTCCCCGCGCAACCATCGACAATTGCGGTGCCAACCGAACAACGTGTTGCCTGCCCGTTCTGCGGCGAGTCAATTGCATCCACCGCCGTGAAATGCAGGCACTGCAATGAATTCCTGGACCCACGTTTCCGCCAACAGCAGCCGCACCAGCCAATCGTGATCCAACAGGCTGCGGCACCGGCGCCCGCCCAGAACATCACGATGGTCGTTAACCAGCAAACGAATGTTGGCTTCGGCGGTCGGCGGTGGAGCCGATTGGTGGCAATGTTGCTCAGCTTGGTGCTTCCAGGGTTGGGGCAACTCTATAAGAGACAGGCAATCAACGGACTTGTCTGGTTCATCATCGTCTTGAGTGGATACTTCGCCTTTATCGTCCCCGGCATTGTGCTGCATATTTGCTGCATTCTAGGCGCGGGGATGGGCAACACCAGCCGATAGTTGGAAAGAAGCGACATGCCAAAGAGCAAATCGTTCGTACTCGTCGGGCATAAGAATTGGGGAAAGTCACGAACGCTGAAAACGTTGACGGATGGCAGCGCCTACTTGCAAAAAACTCACAATCGGCGAGCACGATTTTTTCATTCGTCGCATGTCGAATGATGACGTGACCACCAACCGCCCGGATCGATTTTGGAATTTCGTCAAAGACTTGGACCCGAAAGCCTATCCCAATCTCATCGTCACGCTGTGCCCAACCAGCAAGTGGCGGTGAGCAATGCCCTTTTAAGTTCTTCGCCGTTCCGTTACGCGACGATGGCTCCGCCGAGTCGGAACTGAACGCATTCCTGAGCAGCCATCGCCTGCTGGGCGTCGACCGCCGCTGGGTGGACCAGCGGGCGCGGATTCCTTCTGGTCGTTCTGCGTGGACTACCTGCAGCATCAGGCAGCGTCCCCTTCGGCGGAGCGCGGCGCACGCGTGCGCGGCAAAGACTATAGGGAGACACTCGGCCCGGAGGATTTCGCCGTCTTCGCGCGGCCGCGTGAGCTGCGGAAGGATGTCGCCCAGAGCGAGTTCGTGCCGCGGCATCGGTACGAGCCGCGGGCAAAGGCATTTCTGGCCGCCTGGTGCTGGTAGCCAAGGGCGAACGCTCCGAGCGGCTGTTCTGGTTTGGCCACTCGACGTAGTACTTTTTTCACGCCAACACGTTGCACCGCCCTCCGAGTAGCCAATTGCGGCGACTCGGAGGGGCAGTTGGAGACATTGGTCAACGGTTTATCTGGGCACGGCCACGCGCTGCACCGTAGTATCGGTCCGCTCACAGCCGGAGCCTCTCCAGTCGGGCACCGTCGTGGTGCCGTGCCAGCGGCCGTCCGCCCCGATCCAGCGACTCCCGGATATCCAACCGACACCCGGTGAAGTCAGAAACTAGAAACTAGCGAGACGCGCTCCTCGCTGGCAAACCCACGCCGGGAGAGACGTTGTGGTTGATGCGAAGCCAGAGAGCCGGTGGCTACTTGGAATGGTTGTAAAGCCGGCGAGACATCCGAGCCACCGCGCGAATGCCTCGTCGGCTGTGTACCCAATGGCGATGGAAGCGAGTAAACGGACCCTCAATTCTCAAGCACACTGGTTCGAATCGAGAATTCGCCATCATCCGACGACGACTTTAACTTTGCGGAGTCACCGGCCGCGCTTGTGGATGCGCCATCGGAGATACTCTGCGTCGCCGGAAGGATCTTGGTGACAATTAACCCGTCGACGTTCTCGACGTGGACGAAGTAGACTCCGAGCAAATCGTCACTTGGTTTCTTGGCCGTTTCGATCAGGTCAGCGGTGCACCGCAAACCAGACAGTTTCAACGCAATCGCCTCAACCCGATCTCGGGTCCAGTACCGGTCGAGCGATTCACCACTGAACAATGTCAGGCCCAAACGGAGTTTCCTCAGCGCAAAGTCATGACGCTCGCCGATCAGCTCTTGGGGAACCGACAGCATCGAAGCGACCACATGCAGGTCGCGCCGCTCGACTGTATGCAGCCAGAGCACGCGAAAGTCCGTTTCAGACAGCCGGCGCCGCAGCACACCCAGGCCCCGGCAGTGAGCGAGCTTTCCCAGACTTGTCCGTCGTGCGGGTCACGGCCGCAGTCCTGCGGTCGGGGATCGTCACGGACAGTCCGATGATCACGGCCGAGGGCGTTGAACGTATGCGTGCGTACTAAACGGGGGGCAATCCATGGCGGGGCGGCCGAGAAGCGAAGTCATCGATGAATCCCAGGTCGGGGTGTATCACGTCTGGATGCGCTGCATCCGCCGCAGGTTCCTGTGCGGCTTCGATCCACGGACCCAACAGGACTTCAGCACCGCAAGGACTGGTTCGTGCGACGAAATCGCCCTCTCAAGTGGCAGGACAGACGAAGGCCGCTGACCATCCCGTCGCTTACGGGCCATTGAAGATGGCGCAACAGATCGGGAAGAGACATATCGTTGTGCAGCGACGAGAGCTATGCGGATAGATCACCTTGGCCCAGGTCGGTCCACCACCAGCCGCCTAGGATCGCCCTCAAAGCACGTGCGTCGGCGAACGTTCTTTGTAGCGGACAGTTTACAGTCCGGGGCCTCCCGCGACGAAAGTAACCCTCGTCGACGCCCGGCCCCGACACTCCCCGAGTTGATTCAGCCTGAGCCTCACCCAATTGCCGCATGCGGCAGTGTTCCGATTGTTACGAACAGCCAGGCCGGCCCAGACCGGAGAGGGCTCATCCCACTGAGTCGGGGCATCTCGGCCCGGCCGAGCAGGCCGACTACCGCTAAGGCATTCGCCGAGAGCTAAATAAAAGCTCTATCTGCGTCACAAGATGATGAGCGGCCGACTTAGCCGTCCCCATCCCTCGTTTCATCCCTCGGTAGGAGACACATGCCCATGCAGCACACCGCGTTTGCCTCGCTGGTCTTTGCCCTGCTCCTGGCCGTCGCGGCCCTGGTCCGCGAGACCCGACTCCGTCGCGCCCTGCAAGACTTACTGCGTCGCCTCTTTCAGCACTGGAGCCGCCATGCCACCACGCCCCCTGCCCAGCATCCTGATGATCGCCCTGCTGATGCTCGCCGGCTGTAGTACGCACGATGAACGGCTGTCCCGCCTGGTTCGCGATACCACCGCGGAACAAGCCAGCCAGAATCGGGCGGTGACCGACCTGAACCGAGAAGCCGTCGAGAACCACCGCCGTCTCGTGGAAGCAGTCGAGCAATCGCGCCAGGACCTCGGGCTGCTGGAAAGGGATCTGCAGCAGCAACGGGACCGGCTCGATGACGAGCGCCGCCAACTGGCCCAGGAACGCTACTGGGAATCTCTGTTGGTCCCCGTGTTCGGCAGCCTGGGTACGATGCTGGCCGCGGCGTTGCCGCTCGTCTTGTGCTGGTACCTGCTGCACGGGCTGAGCCGCAGTGACGAAAGTACCGTCCACGAGACGCTCGTCCGTGAGCTGGCCTCCCAGCATCCGCTCCTCACCCCCGCTGTTTCCCCTCAGCGACTGGCCCGCGACGAAGTACCGCCGGCGCCAGCCGAAACCCAGCCACCCTTCTGAGGCGATGCTCCGCCTGGACCACGGCTCGCGCCGTTGGCGCGGACACCGTGACCCTCTGGGACGTGCAATCCGTCATGCCTGTCGCCTCCATTCCCTCCCAGGAGTCTGCTTGTGTCGCACATCGTCACTATTCAAACCGAAGTCCGTGATCCGCTGGCCGTGCAGGCCGCCTGCCAGCGTCTCCGGCTGCCGCCGCCCGTGGCCGGCAGCCATCGTCTGTTCAGCGGCCACATCAGCGGACTGGCGGTCCAGCTGCCGCAATGGCGATATCCCGTCGTCTGCCAGTTACCGACCGGCCAGTTGCACTACGACAACTACCGTGGCCACTGGGGCGACCTCCGCCAGCTGGACCAGTTCAAGCAGGCCTACGCCGTCGAAAAGGCCAAGCTGGCCGCTCGTCGCCAAGGCCACGCAGTGTCCGAGCAGCCCCTGGCGGACGGCAGTATTCAGCTCACGATCCAGGTGCTGGGGAGCTGACAGGCCGTTTCGCACCAACCTTTCGGACAAGGAGCCCATCACGTGAGCCAGACAATTCGTGTCATTATTTCGCCGCAAGGCGACAGTCGGCTTGAGACCCGCGGGTTTACTGGCGGTGCGTGCCAGCAGGCCAGCCAGTTCCTGGAACAGGCGTTGGGGCAGCGCTCGGCGGAGCAACTCACCAGCGAGTTCTATCTGCCCCAGCGCATCACGCAGCCGCAGTCCCACGGGACGGGCCTGTCATGAGCCGCGTGTCCGCCGTCGCCGCAGCCTGCAACCCACGAGATGGGTGCTGCGCTGGCCCATGCAGCTGGCCCGTAACCGGTGCTGGCTCACGCGGATCACCCGCACCCGGCACCTCGTCACCCGGCTGCGCCGGCGGACTGGCTGCGCGGAAGATCGGCTGCGCGGTCCCTAGCTGCCTGCCACGTGGCCGGCGGCGACTTCCATTGCGAATACCAGAGGAGTTCACGATGTTCGCCGCCCAGAAATTCGACGTGGGCCACGTCCTGGCTACCCCGGCTGCCTTGGCAGCTCTCGAGCAAGCTGGCCAGACACCGGCGGATGTGCTGTCCCGGCACGCCGCCGGTGACTGGGGCGAGGGACTGTGCGCTACGGACCAGCAGTTGAACGACGCAGCACTAGCGGCGGGCTCGCGGTTGCTATCCGCATACCGGCTGGCCAGCGGCCGCAAGTTGTGGGTGATCACCGAGGCAGTCGACGAGGCCGGACGGAGGCCGGCGACGACGTTGCTGTTGCCGGATGAGTACTGACAAGGGGGGATACGGCATTGTGCCTGAGGCGTATGCGCGGAATCTTCCGCCCGAATCAACCGGAGGTAGGACGAGTGCATCGGTTTCGGTGGGTCGGACCGAAGAGCGTTGGCGACCGCGCCCGACGGCTTCCTCGTTGGGCCAAACGACTGCTGGTCAGAATCGACTCACTCGTTTACTTTTTCGGCATGTGCGTTTGCTCGTGTTGGCTCGGCTCTTGCCGAGCAAATCTCGAGAAATCAAGGCCTGCTCCGAGCATGACTTGTTGTCGGGGAGTTAAGCGAGGCGACCAAATGAGTGGCAATTTCGACGACTCGACACTACTGCACTTTCTTGCGTCCGAGTTCGCTAAGTACGGCCTCGATGCGCCTGCACCCAACACATCACCTTCGATTCGAGATTGGTCACTGGAACGTGACGAGGCTGGATTTACATTGTCGACCAGCGCGGACGCATATGCTCCGCTCAAGGCGTATCTCGAGCAAGTTTTCTCGGTACCGAAGTTCGACGATACCGGTACGCTCATCTATCGCAACGATGACAAACACACAACGGTGATGCTCAACTCTGGCGAAAGCACTCAATTGATCGTACTGCACTGGTGCGACGCCGCCGTCCGATCCAAGATTGAACGCGCCAGACTAGTTGCCCTCGAAGAACTGTTTGATCGCTGGCGATCGGAAGTTGAGGCGTTAATAGCAGATGCCGAGGCCGCATCTGACGAAACTGAGCAGGCTGCAATACTCGAAGAGGTGACCAGAAAAATCGAAGAGCTGATATCGGCGTCGAACTCCACAGACATTTCTACGGAAGACCGGCCTTGATTCTTTGAAGTTTCGAGCCTCGCGATAGAAGGAAAGAGAGTTGAGTGAGGTGCACCGTAGACTCCTTGCGCGCGTCGGTCACCTCGACCGACGCATCCATGGTTTCGCCCCCCGTAGCTGACGCCATGAAGTCGCCGGCTCCACGACGCGCCGGGCTATCTCCGCGCCCTGCCGGTTGCGCCTGGTACTCCAACGGTTAGGCAGCTTCGCTCTGTCAGCCGTCAGCGACCATTCTCTTCTTCCGACCACTAGAAAGGAACATCCATGTCTCTGTCCGCACAGTTGCGCGAATACATCGCGGCATGTTTTACCGGCCTTTGGATCCAGTCCCATGAACACGAGGACGCCCTGTCCGAGTTCACGCAACTCTGCCGCGACGAAGCGTGGCGGCTGGCTGTGTGGGACCTCGACCAGGGACTGAGGTTGAGTGGCCAGCCGGTGGATCCTAGCGCTCAGGCGGCTGTTGATCCGCTGGCCGCCGTGCGCTCGCTGGGTGCCTTGTCCGTCTCCGACAGCTCAGCGCTACTGGTGCTGGTGAACTTCCACCGCTTCCTCGGCAGCCCGGAAATCGTCCAGGCGCTGGCGCAGCAGATCGTGCAAGG
>JBFWYF010000040.1:0-18015 GCA_050186685.1 Pirellulaceae bacterium | reverse complement strand
AACCGTTCCTGCTGATGAGCCAGCACAAGGCACCCCACCGCGAATGGTCGCCGCCGCTCCGGTACCTGGGGCACGACCAGGACCGCCGCTATCCCGAACCGCCGACCTTGTTCGATGATTATGCCAACCGCGGACTGGCCGTGCGCGACCAGGACATGACGATAGAAAAGACGTTCACGCCGCTCGATGCCAAGCTGACCACACCGGCGCAGCTCACGCCGGCTCAGCGCGAGAAATGGGACGCTTACTACGAACCGCGCAATGCGGCCTTTCGGCAAGCGAATCTTCAGGGCCAGGACCTCGTGCGGTGGCGCTATAATCGCTACATGCACGACTATCTCGGCTGTGTCAAAGCCGTGGACGATGCCGTGGGACGGGTCTTGAAGTTTCTCGAAGACGAGGGACTCGCCGACAACACCATTGTGATCTACACGTCGGACCAAGGATTTTACCTGGGCGAACACGGATGGTTCGACAAGCGGTGGATCTTTGAAGAGTCCTTGCGGTCGCCACTGCTCGTCCGTTGGCCGGGAGTGGTGAAGCCGGGCAGCGTCAACGGGAACCTGACCAGCCTGGTTGACTTTGCTCAGACCTTCCTCGATGTCGCGGGGGTTAAGGCTCCCGCGGACATGCAGGGAGCCAGCCTGGTGCCACTGTTGCGAGGCGAAACGCCCGCGGATTGGCGTAAGAGCTTCTATTACCACTACTACGAATATCCGGCACCGCACCACGTACGTCCCCATTACGGAGTCGTCACGGACCGGTACAAGCTGGTCCATTTCTACCTGCCGGACGTGGACTATTGGGAACTGTACGACCGCCAGCAGGATCCGTTGGAGATGCGCAACTTCTCGGAAGACCCTGCCTACGCAGACACGGTGGCCGAACTCAAGCAGGAAGTCACGCGACTCCAAAAGGAATTGAAAGTCCCAGACCCGATTCCCAGGGAGGCCTACGGTCGACTGTTCGCCCCGGCGGAGAAAGCCAAGACACGCGGCAAGAAGGGCAAGACGAGTTCGTCCGCCCCGGGCCGCGAGTGACCGCACCCGCTCCCCTGCGCTTCGGCAATATTCTGCAACATCTGCGTTTCATCGCCTTAGCGAAAGGTTGGAAACGCCGAGGGCGCTGATTCCGCCGAAAACAAGCACCGCTCCGTCATTTCTGCGTGCTCCGCGACATCTGCGATTCATTGCATCCCGGTCCAAACGAACGGGTTGGAAATAAGAATTCCGCATTGTTGCGCCGGCTAGCGGCACGGCACCGGCCAGACAGGGGGAAGGGCGCTGCGGCACTCCACGGAAGAGCTTCGGCCTGCCGTCAGAAATGCGACATTTTGCCGCACTCCGGTGGGGGCGTTGGCGATTTGACAAGGCACGTTGGCAACATTATTTTTTCCATTTCACGCACTTCGTTTCCTCTTCATCGCTTTTTTCAGGGGTTTTCACTTATGGAGCGCTCGCGAAGAACGGCCTTCACGCTGGTGGAGCTGCTGGTGGTGATCGCCATCATCGGCATCCTCGTATCTCTACTCTTGCCCGCCGTCCAGGCAGCACGCGAAGCCGCGCGGCGGATGCAGTGCAGCAACAATCTGAAACAGATGGGGCTGGCGCTGCACAACTACCACGACACCAACAAGTTTTTCCCACCGGGAGCGGTGTTCATGGGAGGGGCGAATCTCACATTCCCGCTGGGCATACATCGGTCCTCGGGCACCACGCCGGTGAATCACCGGGGATCGATGCACATTCGTCTGCTGCCGTTCATGGAGCAGGACACACTGTACCAGGCCTTCGATATGTCATTGGGTGGAACGGACCTGCAGACATTTCCGGCCAACGTCCAGGGCGGTCTGCGGCTGAACGGCGTCGTGGTGCCCAGTTTCCTGTGTCCCTCGGACAATGTCCGCCCCTCGGGCTCGGGTCCGACACAAGTGATGCCGTCCAATTACTATCCCAACATGGGACCGTCGAGCGCCATCTCGAACAATGGCAATTGCAGCTGCCCGCTGTTTGCGACTTTCCAGAGCTTTAACCGTCCACCAGGAAATACGACGGGAGCCAACACGCCGGCCGGTCCCTTTACACGCAACGGTTGGAATTTCCAGTCCAAGATGTCGGACATCGGGGACGGCTTGTCGAACACGCTGTTCGTAGCCGAGGTGCGACCCCAGTGTTCAGGACATGTTCGGGCCGGATGGGCGAACTCGAACAAGTGGGGTGCGTTCACTCAGATTCCGATCAACTTCGATTCGTGCCGATCGCTGGCCGAGGCGACCGCGTTGGGGAAGGATGCGTGTTACGCCGACTGCAACTGGAACGCCGAGGTTGGTTTCAAATCGCGACATCCCGGCGGCATGCAGGGCGTGATGGGGGACGGCTCTGTCCAGTTCTTCTCGCAAACGATCGATCACCGTATGTTTCAATGGATCGGCGACAAGGACGACAAGAACTCGGTGGTCCTGCCGTAGTGGTACGTGGCGGACGTTTCAGGGACGGCCCAGGCGGACGTTCCTTACCATGAGCAAGGGAGTTTCTAAGTTGGATCTGATTCTCCGAAGACTGGACGTGGTCCCAGTGGCTTTGTTCGGCGTCGCAATATTGCTGAGTGGTTGTGGCGCCGAGAATATTGCCGGCACGACGCAGATCAATGGCGTCGTGACGCTGGACGGGGCGCCGGTCGATCAGGCGTCGGTCGCCTTTACGGGCGCCGAAGGGGCTCGGCTGGCGACGGCCCAGACCGATAAGGCCGGCAAGTTCACCCTGCGGGCGGCGCTCGGTACCAACGTCGTCACGGTCGCCAAAGCCGGCGATGCGCCTGCGGCACCGGTCTCTTCGTCCGATGGTTTGATGCCCACCGATGGCGAGTACCAGCAGATGGTGAAGAACCAGCCCAAGCCAGGAATTCCAGCCAAGTACTCGGACCCCACGACGTCCGGGATCAAGCTGGACATCAAGGACGGGATGCCGGAAGTCGCGTTGGACCTCTCCTCGAAGTAGCCGTCAGGGAAAATTTGGACTGTCACCAGGCCAAGTATGCGGCACACCGCATACTTGGCTTTTTTGTTGTCTGACCACTGAGGATCGCAGAGGCAATTATGGACCGCACCACACCGTACTGGGTATTACTGACTCTGGGGCAGTTTGTGCAGGCAACGGCGGGATGGTGCGACGAGCCTCTGCGGATTGCATTCACGGTACGCGACGATCGGCTGGAGATCACTGCCGGTACGGCACCGGTCGCGACGTACGTGTTCCGCGATCCGGTCATTCCGCGGCCGTACTTTGCCCACTTGTTCGCACCCGGCGGCCTCCAGGTTTCGCGGCACCATCCCCCGCGTCCCGGCGTGGATGCCACCGATCATGACAAATTCCACCCCGGGCTGTGGATGGCCTTCGGCGACCTGAGCGGCCATGACAGCTGGCGATTGAAGGCTGCGGTGCGGCACGTCGAATTCGTAACGCCTCCCACCGGTGGTCCGGGGCGCGGCACGTTTGGCGTGGTCGATCGGTACTGCGAGAACGAGCGCGAGGACGAAGAAATCTGCCGAGCGACATCGCACTACACGATCGTGGCCCGTCCGCACGGCTATCTGATCTTGCTCGACACGGTCTTCACATCGCCCGCTGGGAAAGAGTTCGCCTTTGGCGATCAGGAAGAGATGGGAGTCGGGATTCGCGTCGCGACGCCTTTGGCAGTGAAACAAGGTGGGCGGATGCTCGACAGCGAGGGGCGGTTGAACGAGTCCCAGATCTGGGGGAAGGCGGCGCCGTGGTGCGACTATAGCGGACGATTGAACGATCATGAGGCCGGCATCCTGCTGATGGCGGCGCCCGACCAGTTCCGCGTCACGCGGTGGCACGCCCGCGACTACGGATTCCTGGCCGCCAACGCGTTCGGAAACCGGGTTTTCAAACTGGGCGAGGCCCAACGTACCGCCGTAGCCGCGAACCACTCGCTGCAGCTCCGTTATGGGGTCCTGTTGCATGCCACGCCGGTCGGCATGCCGCTGGATCTGGCCGCTGAATTCGCTGCCTATGTCCAAGAGCTCAGCCAACGGCCGGCCGCGGGACGAACGCGAGCCGATTAGTTTCCAAGCTCCTAGCCGAAGCGGCCGGTGACGTAGTCTTCGGTCTCTCGTAATCGCGGACGAGTGAAGAGATCCGACGTCGGCCCGTATTCAATCAGGTTACCCAGGTACATGAACGCGGTATAGTCGCTGACGCGCGACGCCTGCTGCATGTTGTGGGTCACGATCAGGATCGAGTACTCGCCTTTGAGATCCTGGATCAGATCTTCGATCTTGGCGGTAGCCAGCGGATCGAGCGCTGAGCAAGGCTCATCGAGCAGCAGTAGCTCGGGCTCGCTGGCGATGGCACGGGCGATGCAGAGCCGCTGCTGCTGACCGCCGGACAGGCTCAGCCCGCTCTCCTGCAGTCGATCCTTGACCTCACCCCACAGGGCAGCACCGCGGAGGCTGCGCTCACAGACTTCTTCCAGCACCGTCCGATTCCGCTCGCCATCGATCCGCAACGGATAAACGACGTTCTCGAAGATGCTCATCGGGAACGGATTCGGCTTTTGAAACACCATGCCCATGCGCTTGCGGAGCTCGATGACATCGACGCCGGGCGCGAAGATCGACTCGCCGTTGAGCTGCATGTCACCCTTAATGCGCACGCTGGGCACGAGGTCGTTCATGCGATTGACACAGCGCAGCAACGTCGACTTACCGCAACCCGAGGGACCGATCAGCGCGGTGACACGGCCCTTGGGGATGGACATGTTCACTTGAAACAGCGCCTGCTTACGCCCGTACCACAGGTTGAAATTCTGGATGTCGATCACCGACGGATGCTGCCGCACGCCGTCGTGGATTTCGGGCGGCACGCTGTTGCCGGCGGCAATCGCTTCCAGGCGGTTGCTCTTCCTCGTGGCGCCGTCCGTATTCTCCAGCAACGTCGGTCCGTTCACGGTCGGCACGGAAAGCATGGGCCCGTCGGTTCGGTCGCTTGGTTTTCGGTCTCGATCGGTTGTCATAAGGTTGAAGTTCACCCTAGAACTGACCTCCCAGATAGCGTTTGCGCAATTGCGATCGGATCCAGATGGCGGCCAGGTTCAGCGTGGCGATGATCCCGATCAGGAGCATGGTCGTGGTGAAGACCATAGGGATCGCGGCATCGCTGTTTTGGCTCTGAAAGCCCAAATCGAATATATGGAATCCGAGGTGCATGAAGCTGCGGCTCAGATGGACAAACGGGAACTCGCCGTCGACGGGCAATTCCGGCTGCAGCTTGACGGCACCCACGAGCATCAGCGGAGCAACTTCGCCGGCTCCGCGAGCCATCGCCAGGATCATGCCGGTCATGATACCCGGCATGGCGTGTGGCAAGATGATCCGGCGGATCGTCTGCCATTTGCTGGCCCCGCAGGCGTAGGATCCTTCGCGGAGCGAATTGGGCACCGACGACAATGCTTCCTCGGTCGCCACGATAACCACGGGCAGAGTGAGCAAGGACAGTGTCAGCGAAGCCCAGATCAAGCCTCCCTTTCCCAGCGTCGGATTGGGGAGTGAAGTGGCGAAGAAGCCGCCGAAGAACGGCGTGCGAAAGATCAGGATCACGGCCAGGCCGCAAGCAGCCAACCACAGCACGAGCGACGCGCCGCCCACCAAACGCCGCCACCCGTCTCGGCTCGACGGCCGCTCCGCGATGGCCACCATCCCCGTAGCAAACGCCGCCAATGCCAGTACGCCTAACCCGAACAAGCACAGCCACCACATGCGAGGCATCAGCGGCTCGATTCCGGCGTTGGCCGCGCCTCCGTCCAGGTAGGCGCCGACGAGGTAGCAGAAAAACCCCAGACCGAAGACGCCGAACACGATGCTCGGCACCCCGGCCAGGTTGCTGATGGAAATTCGAATCGAACTGACGATCCACCCCGATTGGGCGTATTCGCGAAGGTAGAGCGCAGCGAGCACGCCGAAGGGGACCACCATCATGGTCATCACCAGTGTCATGACCACTGTCCCCCAGATCGCTGGCAGGATCCCTCCTTCGCTGTTCGCCTCGCGAGGCTCGTCAGTCAGGTATTCCCACCACCGGTCGCCGTAGACTCCCAGCTTTCCGGCGGTGGTGAGCCGATTGGGAGGAAAAGCGCGGACGATATCTGCCAGCCGGAGCGGCTTCTCCTGGCCGTCAGCCGTAACCATGGTGAGTTCGAAGCGGCTGTTTTCGTCGCGCAGATCCTGGATGCGCGCCTGAATGTCGGCCAGGTTCGCCGCAGCTTCCCGCTGCGTCGTCAGGAATTGATCGATCGCGTCCGAGACGTACGCAGGCAATTCATCCCGCTGGGCGGCGAGCTGCTCGATGGCACGCTGCGGCTCGCTCTGCTGGGTCTGGCCGTCCTGGGCAACTCCAGCGGCAAACTGGTCGAACCATCCTCGCAACGGTGAGTCGGACGGGAGAACGCGGCGTGCCAGGGCCGCGGTCTCCTCAGCCTCCTTCACAGCTGCCTGGATCGCATCCAGCTGCGTTACCTGATTCTGCCATTCGGTGGCCAGTGGTATCGCGGACACGTCCCATTCCAGCTCTCGGGCTCGCAGGTCCAGCCGCGCTCGCTCGAGACGGGAATTGATGGTACCGATGTCGTGCCGTTCCAGCTCACGCTGCTGCCGGAATCGGGCGCGGGCGGCGGCATGATACTGCTCGAACGCTCGCCAAGCTTCGCCCGCCGAATCGACCACCTCGCGCACTTCCACGACATTGGATTTCTCGGGTACCGCCGCGAGTGCGACCGCGGTGCCATCCTCGAGCACCGCGGTACTACCCGGGTTACTGGCAGCCATGCGGGCGACGAACGCTTGGACGTTAGGAGTTCGGACGCCGGACAACCGCTCCTGCAACTCGGCGAACGCGGTGTCGAACTCCTCGGACTTCTCCGCCGGCACGCGCCATCGCTGCGCTGTCGCAAACTGCGTCAGCGTGTGCAGCGTCTGCTCGTCGGTGGAGATCTCACGCACGTGTCGGATGGTAAAGCGAGCTGGACGGCCATAGAACCGTCCCCACTCGAGTCGCTCGACGGTTGTGGCCCATTCGGGTGCCGATTCGCCGTCCGGGGCAACCAGGTAGTCTGCGACCCACCGGAAGTGTTCGCCGCTTAACTCGAAGTTGCCGGTCCGGAGCAGGCGGCGCCGCACGCTCACTGACGATTGCCCGCCAATCCGTTCGCGCACCCGGTCACGGTCGGCTTCGTCCAGCAAGGTCAACTCGTCCGCGGCCAGCTCAAACGTTTCGTCTCGTACGACCTCGCCCAGGACTTCCGATCCGGAGACCAGTTTCAATTGCACGAGCGGCGCCGGCCAGAACGACGGCAGTCCCGACCAGAAGACCAGCAACAGCAGTCCGGCGATCATCGCCACGCAGATCGCCAACGCTCCGCCGGTGAACCAGATCAGCGGTTCGCCTTGAGCCAGCAACGAGACGCCGGGCCGGGACAATCGTCGACCGTGCCGGCGGAACCGCTGGCGGTCCTTGCGGGGCGGCGATGTGTGGTTCAGGAGTGTCGACATGGCTTGCGCGTTACAGCTGGTACGCCCTGCGCCGGAAGCGGATCCGCACCAGTTCGGCGATCGTGTTCAAGAAGAACGTGAGGAGAAACAACGTCAGTGCTGCGAAAAACAGCGTCCGATAGTGCGTACTGTCCCGGACTGCCTCCGGCAACTCGGTGGCAATGTTGGCGGACAACGTACGGAATCCGTTGAAGGGATTCCATTCCATCACGGGCGTGTTCCCCCCGGCCATCAAGACGATCATCGTTTCGCCCACCGCCCGTCCCAGCCCGATCATCAACGCCGAGAACAGACCGCTCATCGCCGTCGGAACGACGACGCGGATCGCCGTCTGCCACTCGGTGGCACCGCATCCCAAAGATGCGGAACGGAGGTGTTGGGGCACCGTGCTCAGCGCGTCGTCGGCAATCGTGTAGATGATGGGAATGACCGCAAATCCCATGACGGCCCCCACGATCAGAGCGTTACGTTGCGTGTAAGTCGATACAAACGACCCGCGCGGATCCCAACCCGCCTGATCCAGCAGCCAGGACATCATCACGGCCAGAAGCACGGTGAGTGCTGTGGCCAGCATGAACTTAAGCAACCCCAGCGCGACGCTCTGGGCCCGCGTGCAGTCGCCTAGGAACGTCCGCAATCGCGGATTAATCTGGGTCACAATGACGACCGTCGTCCCTACGGCACAAAGCGGCAGCAGCAGCAGCAACCAGGCACCGACACCGGTCCCGGTCTGGCCGTCAAGCCAACGCGTGATGTTGCCGGCAAACAACCACCGCTCGATCATGGGTTCCAGTTGCAAGCTCGACACGACGCTCAATGGCAGAGGGATCGCCAGCAGAACCAGGCGGAATCGCGTCCAGCGGACCAGGAGTCGCTGAGGCAAAGCTTGCCACAAGTGGGCGGCAAACAGGTACATGACGGGGGTCAGATAGAGACCAGAAATCGCCGCCGTCACATGCCCCTCTACCACCGGCGCGAACACCAGCGCCGCCAGGAACCCGAGCACCACACTCGGCAGGCTCGCCATCATTTCGATGGCTGGCTTAACCCAGATGCGCACGCGCGGGTGCATGAACTCGCTCGAATAGATGGCAGCCAACAAAGCCAACGGTGCCGCAAATAACATCGTATAGAATGTGGCCTTGACCGTGCCAAACACCAGCGGCGCCAGGCTCAGCTTCATTTCTGGTGCGGAAGTAGCGTAGGATGACTGCCACATATACTGCGGCTCGTCATATCCCTCGTACCACACCTTGCCGAACAAAGAGGTCCAGGTGACTTCCGGATGGCGCGCCGCGAAGTTGGCGATCCACAGCGTGTCGCCGGCCTTCGCCAGCAACCCATCCTCTTTCGGTGCCATCAGAACACGATCGACCCTTGTGCCGCTTACAGCGGCCCGCGCCAGGACCTGCTTTTCGGTAGTGACTTGAAACACCCGCACCATGCCGTCCTGACCGCCGGCCACAATCATGCGTCCGCGCTCGGAGCTGCGCAGACTCGTGAATCCCGCACCGGGCTGCGACAGGTCGTGTACCAGGGACAGATGCAGACCGTCCCGCGTGGGCACGTCCTGCCGGCGGGTGCGAAACCAGGCGCGCAACCCTCCCCGGGAATCGGCAAGTACCAGCGTCTCACGACCCAACAAGAGGCACGCGTCCGTCAACTGGCCCCCCAAGTCGGCCAGCGTATCAATGGCTTCGGCAATCGTAAGTTGTTCCGGATCCCGGACGACCAGACGCTGTACGAGCCCGCTGGTCCAGACGATGTAGACGTTCTCGCCACGCCCCGCGATCAGCACCCTCAGCAGGTGTCCCACAGATGGTCCGTGTGCCGGCAATGGATACGAGCTAAGGACCAGCGATTTCTCGCCGGAAAACTGGTTCTCCTCCTCCGCCACCTTGCATAGCGTACAACTTCCGTCCTCCGCGGCGAGTGCCACGAGATACGACTTGGGCGACAAGTCGTCCTGGCCGGTCAGTATCAGGTGGTCGACCTGCCGGATTGCGCTCTTGCCGGCCATTACCGGCGTTCCCATGCCGACGACGAACTCCTGCCGACGCCATTGGCTCGTTCCCATCCGCTCCCAGAATGCCTGCTCGTCTACTTGGAATTCTCCCACGGCGAGCGCGCGGATAGCGGGAGGCACCAGCTCGGAGGATGTCACCACCTGGGATGCGAAACCCAGTGATCCAATACGAAGCGAACCGTCGGTGCCGCCGATGACCGCTTCCCGGGCCGTCGGAGGTTGAGAGATTGCCGACGGCGTCCCGTCATTCAGCAACGGCCGCTTCCATAACAACTGGCCGGTGTCGAGGCGGGTGATCTGCAGCTCGCCAGTCGCCGATACCGACCAGTACAGGCGACGGAACTCGTCGACACCGTCGGCCAGCACGGAGCCCCCTGGTACGGACATTCGCCGCTCGTCTTCGATATAGGCGGGCAGGAAGAGCGGCACGGCCACGGCGAACAGGAAGAGAAAGACCAGCGACACCGCCACGATCGTGGCAATACCGCCGATCGAAATCGTCCATTTCGCGGCGAAATCGGCCGCACGGACGGACCAGCGAGTCTTCTTGCGTCGCGCTCGCCCCGTGTAGGCAACCGTCCCCTGCCCGTCACTCATACGGCACCACCGGTCCGCCGCGGCAGCAGGTCGCTCGAGTTCGTCCGATGCACCAAAGTCACATGCGCCTCAAACGCTGCAAGACTCTGTCCGAAAACGCTCTCCTGGAGAGAACCCGGAGAGGGCCAGGGTGAGGGCTTTGCGGTCAGTCATGTGGGTCTTCTGTCAGACCCTAGAAGTTGGCCCGAATGCCAACCTGTTCCAACGCCCTCCGGGCCATGGGTGCCGTAACCGGGTAGTAGCCATCCTTCACCACAGCTTCCTGACCCTGCTTGCTGAAGATGTATCGGATAAACTCCCGACGCAGCGGTTCGAGTTGCGTGCCGGGCTTGTAGTTGACATACATCAGCAGGAACCGAGCGAGTGGATACTTGCCCGTGTAGGCGTTTTCAGGCGTCGGAGTAATCACCGACGCCTTATCGTCCTGGGCCAGCCCGATCGCTCGAACATTGGGCGTTTGATAACCAATGCCAGCATATCCGATCCCCGACCGGTCGCCAGCAACCCCCTGGATCACCGCGGCGCTGCCGGGCTGTTCCTTGACGTCGTTCTTGAAATCGCCCTCGCCCAGCGCCTTCTCCTTGAAGAACCCATAGGTTCCGGAAGCTGCGTTGCGGCCGTAGAGACTCATGGGCTTCTCGCGCCAGTCGCCGTCCAGTCCCAGCTGCCCCCAGGTGCGGATGTCATTGGGATAGCCCAACCGCCGCGTCGAAGAAAACATGGCGTCGACTTGCGGCAACGTCAGACTCGGCAAGGGGTTATCTTTGTTCACGAACACGGCCAGCATGTCGATGCTCGTCCCCAGCCCGACCGGCTTGTAACCGAACCGCTTCTCAAAGGCGTCCAGCTCGGCCGGCTTCATCGGTCGACTCATCGGTCCAAACGTCGCTGTGCCCAGGGTCAAAGCCACCGGCGCCGTACTCGATCCTTTGCCTTCCATCTCGAATTGGACGCTGGGATAAAACTTGCGGAATCCTTCAAGCCATAACGTCATCAAGTTGTTCATGGTGTCCGAGCCCACGCTCTTGATGTTGCCGGATACGCCGACCGCCGGCCGGTACTCCGGCAATTTGTCGTCGATCTTGGCCTGAGCCCACAACAACCCGGGCAGGATGGCGCTCACCAAGACTACCTGGAAAAGTCGCCTTGAACTCATCATGGTGTTTGTCTCCCGTGGGGTTTTTCCCGGATGGCGTGCAACGCCTAGCAGGGTGCCGTCCTCTCTCCGTCGCTCGCTTAATTACTCAGGGGAAAATGGAACGCGCCGATGTTAAGAACATGTGAAGATCTCCTTAACTTTTGGCGGCCGGCGTTCCGGAAGAATCATCGTTTCTCCTGGCCACGAAATAAGTTAGGATACGCATTCCCCCCATGGGGTTAGCGCCGTCCGGAGTTTCTCCGCGGCCTCGGCGTCCTCTGCGGGAAATTTTCCGCCTGACTTACGAGGTGCTCAGCTCGCCCGCAGTGGCGAGCCTTGGTTGGGCGAGATCCGTCGATCGACTACAATTGTCGCTTATGTTCGCGCTGACTGAAGCAACTTCCGGACGCGGCTGCACTCGGCGACAGTGGCTGCGGCTCAGTACGCTGGCCGGGCTAGGATGGACACTACCGCCTGCGATGGGACGCGGAGATGGGACTCGCCGCGCGCAGCGCGGGTTCGGCCGAGCGAAATCCGTGATCGTGGTGTTCGCCAGTGGTGGTCAAAGCCAGCTGGACATGTGGGACCCGAAGCCCGCCGCACCCGCCGATGTGCGTGGCGCTTTTCAGCCGATCGCGACCGCGGTGCCCGGAGTGCAATTCACCGAACATATGCCTCGCGTGGCCCGCATCGCGGACCGATTAACCGTCGTTCGCAGCATGTCGCACGAGGACCTCGACCATGGTTCCGCAGCATACCTGTCGCTGACAGGTCGGTATCACGTACGACGTTCCGCGAATCCACCTCCGTCGGCGACGGACATGCCGACGCTGGGCGCCATCCTGCGGCGCGTCCGTTCGAGTCCCCGCTTTGTCTATGATGCGATTCATCTGAACGGTCCGGCGCTAGTGCCGCGCGAACCGGCCCCTGGCCAGGACGGCGGCATCCTGGGGCGTGCGAGCGAGCCGCTGGTTATTGGCAATGTGCTGGATCCGGACGCGGGCGTACCGGATCTGACGTTGCCCGTGGATCTGCCGGCAACACGGCTGGACGGCCGGCTCCGGTTGAAGGAGTCGATGGACGGCGCCCTGCGGAACCTCGACGGCCAGCGGACATCACGCGACTTGAGCCGGCTCTACCGGCAAGTGCACGAGATGATGGGATCCGCGTCGACGCGGGAGGCTTTTCAGCTGGAGGCCGAGCCGGATCATGTGCGCTCCCGGTACGGGTGGAATCGATCCGGCCAGGCGTGCCTGCTGGCCCGGCGGCTGGTCGAAGCCGGTGTGCCCTATATCAACGTCATCTGGAGCCATTCCAACCGTGGCCAAGATGTCGCGCCGGACGATACCGATGCCTACGGCTGGGATACGCACAACGACATTTTCGACGCGTTGCGCGACCGGCTGCTGCCTCGCTTCGACCAAGGATTTTCGGCATTGATCGAGGATCTGGATCAGCGGGGTTTGCTGGATGAGACGTTGGTGGTGTGCCTGGGCGAGTTCGGGCGTGCGCCGCGGGTCGCGTTGGAACCCAAGTTTGCCGGGGCCTCGCCCGGTCGCAAGCATTGGGCGTCGGTGTATTCGGCTGTGCTGGCCGGCGCGGGAGTCAATCGCGGCTACGTGCTGGGCGCTTCGGATCGGCTGGGCGCTGAGCCCAAAACGGAACGCTACGGTCCGTGGGATCTTGCCGCCACGATTTTTCACGCGTTGGGGATCGATCCCGAGGCACACTATCGGGATGCCGTCGACCGGCCTTTCCCCATTGCGACGGGACGCCCGATCGAAGGCTTGTACGGCTAGAGTGGCCCGCTCGTAGCCCTTTCACGCCCGTAGCCCTTTCGCCGGAAGGGGGGCGCACGACGTCGCGCGGCATGGCCGGCCGCTTAGCCGCCGCGGCCCAAACTCTGGCGAGCGTGGCGACACCGGCGGGCCACACTTGCTGGCCACCACGCATCCCAACGGTTAAACTATAGGCCCGAGCTCCACCCACCCTACCGCCTAACCCTCTACCGCCTAAACCCCTACCCCATGAACAATCACCTATCGCTGTGCCGCCTGC
The DNA here is from genome assembly GCA_050186685.1 of Pirellulaceae bacterium. Classification (GTDB taxonomy): domain Bacteria; phylum Planctomycetota; class Planctomycetia; order Pirellulales; family Pirellulaceae; genus CAZFLF01. Next base: position 4,629 of record JBFWYF010000040.1, on the reverse strand, counting down.
TGTATGGTTCGCTGTTGGCGTGTCTTTCGACCGGGCTTCTGCTTGCCGAAGACAACGTGGCGCCTCCGGGTTTTACGGCCTTGTTTAACGGCCGCGACCTGACGGGCTGGAAGGTTCCCGAGGGGGACAATGGCCACTGGAAAGTCGTCGACGGCGTGATCGACTATGACGCTCGTAGTGAGGCGAAGACGGATAAGAATCTGTGGACCGATCGTCCGTATGGTGATTACACGCTGCTCGTGGATTGGCGGATCAAGGAGACGCCCTACTTGAATCCGCGTGTGCCTTACCTCTTGCCGGACGGGTCGGAAGCCAAGGACATTGCCGGCAAGCCGTTCCAGATGACGTTGCCCGATTCGGACTCTGGGATTCTGCTGCGCGGCGACGCCAAGTACCAGATCAACATCTGGTGCTGGCCGGCGGGATCTGGAGAGATGTATGGGGTGCGACGCGATCAGTCGTTGCCCGCCGAGGTACGGGCGGGGGTGACGCCGCGCCGGCAAGCGGACAGACCGGTTGGCCAGTGGAATCGCTACGAAATCACGGCGAAGGGGGGCATGATTCGCGTGAAGCTGAATGACCAAGTCGTCCTGCCGGGAGTGACGATTCCGGGGATTCCGGCACAGGGTCCGATAGGACTGCAGCATCATGGCAGCATGGGAAAAGACGGAAAATGGAACGGTCCTCCGTCGTTGATGCAGTTCAAGAACATCTTCATCAAGGCGGACCCGTCCTAGCGCGGCCCTAACATCCTGCCTACCCCAGGTGTCGGTCGAATGACACAGCCTCCCGAGTTGCAAATCCGACGACGTGAGACGCGAGATCGACGCATCGCGCGTCGGCGGCACAGGTCGGGGCCCTCCGAGTTGCTGGGGGCCAGTGTCGCTGTCTGGTTGGTGCTCAGCGGGTCCGGCGGCCGGGCCGCGGAGGTCGACTACCTGCGACAGGTGAAACCGGTCTTGCGGGATCGCTGTTATGCCTGCCACGGGGCGCTCAAGCAGGAGGGGGGCTTGCGGCTGGATGCGGCGGCGCTCGCGGTGCGCGGTGGCGACAGCGGCGAGGCGATTCAGCCCGGAAAGCCGGAGACGAGCCTGCTGATCGAACGTATTTCCGCTGAGGATGAATCGGAGCGGATGCCTCCCGAAGGCGAACCGCTGACGCCGACCCAGGTGGAGCAATTGCGGGCATGGATTCGCGCCGGCGCACCGGCGCCCGCCCATGAAGAACCGGAGGCGGATCCTCAGGATCACTGGGCCTTTCGCTTGCCGGCGGTGGCTCCCCTGCCGGCGCTGCGGCAACCGGGCTGGGTGAGCCAGCAGGCCGACGCCTGGATCCTGGCTGGCCTGGAACAGAACCGCCTGGGACCGCAGCGGCCTGCCGATCGGCGCACTCTGCTGCGACGCGTCACTCTGGATCTGACCGGCTTCCCGCCCACGAGCGACGAGCAGGCGGCATTCCTGGCGGACGACCGCCCGGACGCGTTAGAACGCGTCGTCGATCGACTGTTGAGCAGTCCCGCGTACGGAGAACGCTGGGGCCGACATTTCATGGATATTTGGCGCTACAGCGATTGGTGGGGGTTGGGTGCGGAGGTGCGCAACAGCCAGAAGCACATCTGGCACTGGCGCGACTGGATTATCGAGTCCCTGAATCAGGACCTCGGTTATGACGAAATGGTGCGTCAGATGCTCGCGGCCGACGAGCTTTATCCGACAGACCTCGATCGGCTGCGGGCGACCGGATTCCTGGCGCGGCACTATTTTAAATTCAACCGGACGACTTGGCTGGACGAGACCATTGAGCACACCTCGAAGGCCTTCCTGGGTCTGACGCTGAATTGTGGTAAGTGCCATGACCACAAATATGATCCGTTCAGCCAGGAGGAATACTACCGGCTGCGGGCATTCTTCGAGCCGTACCAGCTGCGAACGGATATGGTTCCCGGCGAGGCGAACTTTGAGCAGGATGGTATTCCCCGCGCCTTCGACTGCAATCTGGACGCTCCCACGTGGCTCCACGTCCGAGGAGACGACCGCAATCCTGACACGAGCCGTTCGCTTGAACCGGCGTTGCCGGGGTTCCTGAGCTGGGAACCGTTGCGGATCGAGCCAGTGATGCTGGCGCCAACCGCCCACCAGCCGGGACTACGCCCCTGGGTGTTGGAAAGCTATCTTGCGACAGCCGAACGCGAGCTGGCCGAGAGCCAGCGGCAGCGGGCTCAGGCCGCCAACGATTTGGCAGCGAACAAGCCGACGGCCGAGATCGCGCAAGCAGCGGTGACGAGCGCCGAGAAAGGCTTGGCTGCCGCCACAGCAGCGATTCCTGCTATTCGAGTGCGCGGGGTGGCGGATCAAGCCCGGGCGGCCGTGCCGCCGCCGGCGAACCTGGCCGAGTTGGAAGAGGCAGCGGCCCGCGCGGAGCGAGAGCTGGCCGTCCTGCAAGCTGACGCGGAACTTGCTCGGGCGGAATTGGAATTGCTGAAAGCCAATGAGAAACAGCGAGCCAAAGCAGAAGAAAAGCGCCAAGCTGCACGCACAGCGCTCGACAATGCACGGCAAGCCGCCGAGAAGCCGGGGCGCGAGTACGTTTCGCTGCGCGGAGCCCTGAAGACGCTGGAGTCTAATCTGGAAACGGAGCCGTCGCGTTCCAAACCATTTCCGACGCAGAGCACGGGCCGGCGCAGCGCACTGGCCCGGTGGATTGCGTCGCCACGCCATCCCTTGACGGCACGGGTAGTTGTCAATCACGTCTGGGGGCGCCACACCGGGCGCCCGCTGGTGGCGACCGTCTTCGATTTCGGCCGCAAAGGAGCACCTCCGTCCCATCCCGAATTGATCGATTCCCTGGCCGTGGACTTCATGGCTCACGGCTGGAGCCTTAAGCGGTTGCATCGCCAGATTGTCCTGTCGAGCACCTACCGGATGAGCAGTTCCAATCGCACGGAGCCGCCGTCCGCATCCGCGGTTCCGGCCGCCGAAGCCGCGGCCGTGTCGGCGGCTGAGCAGGATCCGGATAACCGCTGGTTCTGGCGCATGAATTCGGTACGGATGGAAGCCCAGATCGTGCGGGATGCGCTGCTCAGCCTGGCGGGCGACATCGACCGTCGGCTGGGCGGTCCTTCGGTACCGGTACGCGATGACTCCAGCCGTCGCCGCAGCCTCTACTACGTCCATTCCAACAACGACCAGCAGATGTTTCTGTCGGTGTTTGACGACGCCAAGGTGCAGGAATGCTACCGGCGGACGGAGAGCATCGTGCCACAGCAGGCCTTAGCGCTGGAGAACAGCCGCCTCGCCCAATCAGCGGCCGACGCGATCGCCGCTCGGATTGCGGTCGATGCGGCTGATTCCACCTCGTTCATCCGGCAAGCCTTTCGCGATGTCCTGTGCTTCGAGCCATCAGCCAGCGAGTTATCGGCCTGCGAAGCTGCGCTCGCGGCCTGGCGAACGGTCCTCAGCGACGCTTCCCCCACGGAAACGGAGCAGAGGATTCGCACCCAGCTTGTCCAGGCCCTCTTGAACCATAACGACTTTGTCACGGTCCGGTGAACGGACGGTTTGCCGATCTGAGGAGTGAACCATGACACCTGACGGCTCCCTCCCTTGTTCGCAGTGCCATTCCAGCTCGTCGCGCCGCACGTTCTTGTCGGACCTGGGAATGGGCTTCACAGGCCTGGTGCTGGGCAGCATGCTTGCCCGCGACGGTATCGTCCGCGCGAACGAAGCGGGCGGGGCAGGTCCCCTGCACGCCAAACTGGACTTCGAACCCAAAGCCAAAAGCATTATCTGGCTGTTCATGAATGGCGGCGTCTCCCATCTCGAGTCGTTCGACCCGAAGCCTGCGCTGAACAAGTACGCCGGCCAGCCAATTGGCGAGACACCATTTCGCGATGTGCAGGATCCGCAGAAGCTGAAACTCGCTCGCGTCACTGTGATCAACGATGCCAATGGGCAGCAGCGGAACAAGCTGTATCCCCTGCAGGTCGGGTATCGGCGACATGGCGAGTGCGGCGTGGAACTCAGCGACTGGTTGCCGCATCTTAGTCAGTGCGTCGACGACATCGCTTTCGTTCGGTCGATGTATACGACGGATGACAATCACGGCGCGCAGACTCAGTTCCATTCGGGCCGCCACATGCTGGACGGCCAACACCCCAATCTCGGCGCCTGGGTTCACTATGGGCTGGGCTCGATCAACGACGGTTTGCCGCAGTACATCTCGATGGGGAATCGCGAATACTGGAATGCCCGGGACGCGCACTATCTGGGCCCGGAGCACGACGCCATCCCCATCCGAGTCGATCCGCAAAATCCGCTCGACTTCGGCCAGCCGGCAGGAAAACAGTCTGCTGCGGAACAGCGAGTGGGCTTCGATCTCGTCCACCGTTTGAATCACTTCCGTGGCGTCGAATACCCGGATGACCCGGCATTGACCGCCCGCATCAAGGCGTACGAGTTGGCCTTTCGCATGCAGACTTCCGTCCCGGAGGTCTTGCGCTTCCCGGACGAGACCGCCGATACCGAGCGGTTATATGGCCTGGACGATCCGGCGACTCGTCCTTTTGGCTCGCAGCTGTTAGCCGCTCGTCGGTTCGTCGAGCGTGGCGAGCGGTTTATCCAGATTCAACAC
>JBFWYF010000039.1:0-18103 GCA_050186685.1 Pirellulaceae bacterium | reverse complement strand
GGTTGATGAAGGCCGTGATTTTTATTGGCTCCGGCAAAATCTCGTACGGAAAGCTTTCGCAAGCGCTCGACTTCGGCGCGCTGACGGTGCAGATCTCGGGTGATTTCGACGACGCGATGGCACGGGTCCAGGAGGTTTCGCGTGAATTGGGGATCTACCTGGTCAATAGCGTGAACCCGTTCCGACTCGAGGGACAGAAGACGATCATGTTCCGGGTGCTGGAGGCACTTCGCTGGGAAGTCCCCGACTGGATCGTCGTCCCCGGAGGCAATTTGGGCAACTCCAGTGCTTTCGGCAAAGCCTTCGCCGAATTAAAGGCGATCGGGTTGATCGATCGGGTCCCGCGGCTGGCCGTGATCAACGCTGCCGGGGCCAATACGCTGTATGAGCTCTACCATCAGCGGGGCCTCCGCTGGAACGACGGCCGGCCGGACGCGTCGCTGAGCCGAGTGTATTACGCCGAACTCGACTCGGAAAAGCGGAAGGCCTCGACCATCGCCAGTGCGATCGAAATCAACCGGCCGGTGAATCTGACCAAATGCCTCCGGGCTTTGTCGGTCTGCGACGGTGTGGTGCGCAATGTAACCGACCAGGAAATCCTCGATGCCAAGGCTCAGGTGGGAGCGGGCGGCATCGGGTGCGAACCGGCCAGTGCCGCCAGTGTGGCCGGAGCCAGAATCCTCCGCGCGGAAGGCGTGATCGGCGCCGACGAGCGGGTAGTCTGCATCCTGACCGGGCACCAGCTGAAAGATCCCGACGCGACGGTGGCTTATCACACGACGGACCAGGACCAGTTTAATCGCGTGCTGGCGAGCCGCGGGGTGAAACGGGCCTCGTTTGCCAACCGGGCGGTTGCGGTTCCCAACGAACTGGCAGAAATTATTCGCGCCATCCAGCTGTACAGTTAGAATCGCCGAGGACATAACCTCCTGATGCTGCTGCCTCTCGGGGAAGAGGGAGGTGAGCGGACAGGAACCTGCTGCAGCTATCTCCTCGGCGGTTTTGACGGCCTTGTTGTTCCTTTACCTCTCGCGGATTACCTCACCATCATGACGACGACATCGAAGTTGCGAATCGGGATTCACGGAGCCGCGGGCCGCATGGGACTGCGGCTGGTGGCACTGGGCATGATGGATCCGGACCTCCAGGTCGCGGCTGCGATGGAGTTCGCGAGCCATCCGGATCTGGGGAAGGACGCAGGTGTCCTGGCTGGCGTCGGACCGATTGGCGTGCCCCTCTCTTCGACGGTGATTTCCGACCTGCAGGTCGTGATCGACTTTTCCGTGCCGGAAGCGACCGGGCACCTCCTGGAAGCGTGCCTCGCCAAGAAGATCCCGCTGGTTATCGCGACCACGGGTTTGTCGACGCAGTTGAAGCACCGGATCGGCGAGGCAGCGGAGACGATTCCGGTAGTGTGGTCGCCCAGCATGAGCACGGCCGTCAATCTGGCAATGCGGCTCGCCGCCGTGGCGGCCCAGACACTGCAGCATTACCCGGGAGGCGCCGACGTGGAGATTATCGAGCGTCATCACCGCTTCAAGGAGGACGCTCCCAGCGGGACGGCGCTGCGGTTCGGCGAGATCATCACGAACATCATGGGTCAGACCACCCCTCGGCACGGCCGACAGGGCATGACCGGTAAACGGCCTCGCCACGAAATCGGCTACCACGCGTTGCGGGTGGGCGACAACCCGGGCGAACACACGATTGTGTTCGGCATGCTGGGTGAGACGCTCGAGGTGACCGTGCGCGCCACGAACCGCGACTGCTACGCGACAGGCGCTCTGCAAGCCGCCAAGTTCGCGGCGCGGCAGCAGCCGGGCCTATACAGTATGTACGATGTCCTGGGAATTCATTGAGGCTCATGGCACGTTGCGAGGAAGGCTATCTGTGCGACGTCTGTGGCCGCGAGGTGGAGGCGATCACCGACAGTGATCTGTACCTGCGTTACGTGATCGGGCTGGTCGACCCCGAGCTGCTGCACACCAATCCCGAGCGGCATATCCGCTGCAATCCGTTGCTCGCCCAGTTCATCGTGGCGGACGACTTCCCGCCGATCCCAGTCGCCGGTGCCTTTGCGAAGGCGCAGCTCGATCCGGCGTTCGTGCGGCAGCGCGAAGAGCAGGTGACCCGGGGCTGGCGGCGGTTACAGGAGTTGTCCGGCAGCAACCTGTCCTTGCTCGACTACCCGGTCGCGCGAGCCCGGCCCGCCGCCGACGCTGGTGGCTGACAGACGTGGTATGCGCGGGTAAGGTACTGGCACGTTACCTGGACGGGGAATTTGGCGATCCTGGCGAATCAGCACCGCGGAGGCCGCGAGCCGGCGGCAGGAAATTCCATGCAGCTCCACATCCATGAGTTCGATCTCCCGTTGCGCCACGTTTTCACGATCTCGCGAGGTTCCATCACCGTCCAGAAGACGCTGATCGTCGAGCTCGAGCAGGACGGAGTTCGGGGGTTCGGCGAAGCGACGACGAACGACTACTACGGATTCACGTTTGAAAACATGGCCCAGGCGCTTGAGCGCGTGCGGCCGCTCCTCGCATCGTATCGACTGGAAGACCCGACCGAACTGTGGCGCGAGGCCGCTCCACTGCTCAGCGACAACTCGTTTGCCTTGTGTGCTCTTGACCAGGCCGCGCACGACCTGTGGGGCAAGCTGCGCGGACAACCGGTCTACCGTCTGTGGGGATTGGACATCAACCGGATCCCGGCCAGCGATTACACAATCGGCATCGACCGCGTCGAACGGATGGTCGAGAAGCTGAATGAGTTTCCGGGCTGGCCGATCTACAAAATCAAGCTCGGAACGCGCGAGGATCTCGAGATCGTGCGGGCGCTGCGTCAGCACACTTCGGCCATTTTCCGCGTCGACGCCAACTGCGGATGGTCGGCCGACGAAGCCATTGCCAATTCAGGACCACTCCGGGAGCTGGGCGTGGAGTTCATCGAACAGCCGCTACCGGCCGACCGCTGGGAAGATATGCGGCGAGTGTTCGCCGGGTCGCAGCTGCCCGTCGTGGCCGACGAGAGTTGCATCGTCGAAGCGGACGTCGACCGGTGCGCGGGCCATTTTCACGGCGTGAACATCAAGTTGACGAAGTGCGGAGGGCTGACGCCCGCGCGGCGGATGATCGCCCGCGCCCGGCAACTCGGTCTGCGCGTAATGGTGGGTTGTATGACCGAATCGACGGTGGGCATCTCGGCGATCGCGCAGCTGCTGCCGCTGCTCGACTATGTCGACATGGACGGCGCTGTGCTGCTCGCCCGCGACGTCGCCACGGGCGTGCGACTCGAAAAAGGCGTCTGCCGCTTTCCCGATGTCCCCGGCAACGGCATCACCCTCGTTGGCCTGAGCTAGTACTACTTAGCGGGGAAGAACGGGAACAGCCGCAGCAGCTCCTCGCGCGAGGGACGGCGGCCGTACTCGCAGATCTCGAAGGCCTCGGCATACTTCACCTTTTTGCCGGCTTCCTCGCCATACCACTGGATCAGCGCCGCGCGATACTTATCGGCCACGCCGCCGTAGCGCGCTGCGTGACGTTCCCGAGCCCACTCGCGCCGGCCCGCCGGGTCCGTCGGAATCTGCCGCACATACTCCTCCGAACCGCTCGCCCCGCCTTCGTAAACCTGAGAGACCAGCGCGTCGACGGCATCGATCTTCTTCTCGAACACGTCGTCGATCGATACGGCAATGTCCGCCGTGAACGGATTGGGACGCTGAAAGTTGTCCGAATAGAACAGGAACACCGGATTGTGCTTCAATGGCGGCGTGTCCGGGCAGAAGAATGGCACCGTCACCATGAATGCCGCATCCTGCACCAGGATCCCTGTGTAGCGATGATCGGGATGGTAGTCATTCGGCCGGTGCGACATCACGACATCCGCCTGCCACTGGCGAATTAGACGAGCGATCGTCCGCCGGTTTTCAATGGTCGGCAGCAATTCGCCATCATGAATGTCCAGCACGTCGGTTTCGATACCGAGCAGCTGGGCCGCCTTCTTCACTTCGGCGGTGCGCCGGCGAGCCAGGTCGCCTCCCGCCATCTGCCAGTGGCCGATGTCGCCGTTGGTGACGGAGACGAGCTTCACTTTGTGACCCAACGCGGCCCATTTGGCAGCCACGCCCCCCGCCTTGAATTCGGCGTCGTCCGGATGGGCACCAAAGCAGATGATGCGCAGCGGCCGACCGCTTTCCTGGGCCGATGCCCACCCTGCCAGTACCAGGCACACTCCCGAGACGAAACCCATTCGAGCAATCCAACTTCCACGCGCGATCATTGGTGTGTTCCCCTCAGACAAAGGCGGTGTGTCCCACGGGGTGGCGTCTGCGCCGACCCGGCTGCGGATCATACCAAGTCGGCGCTCGCGGCTCACCCGGTCGTTGTAAAAACCACGCCGGTCATCCCGCCGTGGCATGAGGGCAGAAGCGCCGCCCGCTGGGCAGCGTCAACCGGCCGGCACATCGTCCCACGGGGGGCGCCAGAGGGGAAGCTGTGGAAACAGCCCGCGCACCGCTTCCTCCGCCACGCGCGTCGACGTGACCAGCCGCTGCGAAGCCCGCGCCCTGCCGACGTCCAGGTGCCCCAGCAGCAGCTGCGTCCAGACTTCCGACGCGCACCGCACGTAGCTCCGGCACCCGCGGCCGGATCGTAGTCCCACCGACTTCCCGCGCACCTCCAGCACGTACCGCTCGTTATCCAGCTGCAGCCCCAGGTCCAGCGGCAAGGGCAGCCGCGCGGTCCGGGCACGCCCCAGCAGCACGTCGCTCAGCAACTCGATCGCGCGCGGAGCATCCAGCAACTTGACGAGACACACGTCGCCGTTCACCGCTTCGTGATGCTGGACCTGCCCCCCGGAGCAAGCCAAGACGCGATGCAAGGGATCGCCCACCGGTGCGTCCAGACGAACGCCGTGCACGTTCAACTCGACAGCATCCGCACAGATCCGCGCTAACAGCTCGGTCGCCGCCTCGGGATGGTCGGGCGCGGCCATCAGCTCCAGAATCCTCCCACCCTTCACAACCGCGTAACCCATAATCGGCGGCGATTCGTCCAGCTCGTTCCGGTCAGGTCCGTCCAAAGCCACGTAAATCCGGTCGAACGCATGCCGCGCCAGGAGCCACTGCCAATAGGCATCAGTCCGCACGAGCGGGCCGTGCGCCTCCGCGGTGTTCCGTTCGTACAGCCGTGTCAGTCCGTCGAGTTCGATATGTCGCCAGAGCCGTATGTTGTAACGCTGCGCCTCCGAATCGCGAAAAACCGAAACCGGCGACTGGGCTTCGCACAACCGTGCGAGAATCTCGTGGGCCCCCGCCGTCGAAAAACTGTGCCGCGTCCAGACACACCAACCGCGGCGAAGAAAAAAATAAGGCTGGTTGGTGCGCAACAGCGCCAGGACCGAGCCGTCGGAGCGTGCCGCCTCCTCGGCTGCGGCCAACAGCGCCGTGCCACATCCCTTGTGCCGAAACTCCGGCAACACAACCAAGTCCGTCAACTGACTGCTCGGAAACGCCGCCTGCCCAAAGCGAATCTCCCGGCGCGCCAGCCGTACATGTCCCACTACCAGGTCGCGTACTTTGCCTAGCAGCCGATCGCGCGGTTCATAGAACGGGTCGTCCAACTGCGACTGCAACTCGGCCAGCGAAGGACCCCGCAGAGCCGATACAAGTACCTGCCGCGCCAAGACGTGCTCACCAGGCCCGGCCGGAACAATCGAAAGAGGCACCCCCGTCGCGGCCCGATTCCATCTAGGACATTCCGCAGGGACGCTCGCCGGAGCGAGAACGCCGCGAACTTCGGTTCCACGGCCGGCTGGCGAGAGGGAAGCAGGTTCGTGCGGCGAGGGCGAGTTCGATTCAACACGGACAGACGCGATGCGTTTGTCGGTCGCCAGACTCATCGACAGCATCCTTTCTGACGTCGTGCGGGCCCCGTTACCCCGCCGGGTCAGCGTTTAACTTATAGTCGTTTTCCCATTTGTCTAGTAGCAATGCTTGCAAAGTCGTGGCAGGAAACAGGCAGAATGCGAACTCTCGGGACGCGAGCAGGCGATCGTGACGCGTGCGGGTTGCCAGTTGATCCCGCTGTGCCTGCAGGCGCTCCCTCAGCGGCGTCACCGCTTGCTGAAGCGCCGCGTTGGCTCGCTCGATCGCGGTGTGTCGCTGCCGCAGCGACGCCGGAGGTGGCTGCATGGCGAGCGCCGCGCGTTTGGCCTCGATCCATGGCCGAGTTTCCGGCGAGACAGCAACATGGCGGTCCGGATTAAAGCGGAGGTCACGGAGCTGTGTGGCAAATTGAGCGAGCTCGGTCGCGTCGACTCGCGGACGCTCGATTGGCAGTTCCGCCGTAGCCGACAGGACCAGAAAATTAGGCGGTTCCCATCCGAAGTACCGGCGCACGAGGGCATCGGTCAGCTGATCGTACTTGCCGCCGCCGATGCCGTGAATGAACAGGTCGCCCAGCAATAGCCGGGCATACAGCGTGGTCAGGAGCGCACGCGGACGAATGCGAATTCCCTCCCGGGCGAGCTCGGCCAGCCGTTCCAGCGCCGCCCCGTCGCCCAACGCCCCAGCAGGGAGCCCGCGGCGCAGCGCGTGCCGGTCGGTGATCTCACAGCCACTGGCCGTCGATCGAACGAACAAGCGACGTCGCTTCGGATCGGTTCGCGTCCAGATCCAACAGGGCGCTTCCCACCAGTCGCCGTCGGACTCGAGGGCCGGCACAGGATGCGACCGGCTGCGAATTCGATGGACACGCCGGTACTCGTCAAGCGCCGCGTTGTGGACCGCGACAAGCCCCGGCAGGTCGTACCACAGCCGCAGCAGGAACCGGCGGAAACTGACGGTATCGCAGACATGACTGAGCGGGACTTCCCCTGTCTGGGTCCCCCACTGCCCTTCCAGTCGATGTCTCGCCCGCGCCAGGACCAACCCTAGATTCGCGCCGGCACGCGATTCCTCCACCGCGACCGGCCACCAAGACGTGACAATCGGGTCAGAAACAAGCGGACGGAGGCAATCGGCGGCGTGCTGACCAAAGCCGGCAAACATCGCGGGATCGCAAATCGTCCGCTCCTCGAACGGCATGTCTCCGGCAGACCGGTCGTAGGGCACCGATTCCAGCCGCGGCTCGGTTACCGAACCGGTCGGCACACGAATCGCCGCCGGTCCCACCAGGTCGTTGTCGACGATCAGATTGATGGCGACCGCCGACAGGGACTTTCCAATCCGATCAAGCGCGAAATTCTTGAACCACACCCCCGGGTGATACAGCCGCGGCTGATGGCCGGTCAGCACCAAGTATCGGGTGCCGACGGCCGGCACGTCGGGGATGTGCCAGTCACGATAAGCACGTGTATACGTGGAAGCCAATTCCAGCAGTTCGCGCCGCGCCTCTTGCCGCCACGCGTCCGCAGGAACGCCCCACAGTTGCTGCGAAGGCTCAGCCAGCCGCTCCCGATTCTGCGCGGCGAGCCGCGGCACGTCGGCCAACGGTGGATCGGCCAGCACCTGGCCGTGGACCCGAGGCGCCCGATACCGCCGATATTCGATCGGCTGCTGCGCTCGGGCCGTGCGTTCGGAGGTCGAGTCCGCAGCAGCAGGCAGGGCCACCGCGGCGGAGGAGCCTGCCGGTGACGAGGACGGCTCCTCACCGGCCGACATCAGACACAGTCCCCGCAGGCCGCGGCCGGTCGTACACAGAACTCGCCACCCACCGCGGCGATGCTGCGATCGAGAACCAGGTGATAGTACTCCAGCCGCGTGGAGCCATCGTCCAGGACGCCACCAAACGAACGGGCCTCATCGAGATAGATCAGCGGCACCGGCCGTTCGATAATCCGCAACCCGGCATGGGCCGCTTGAACCCACAGCTCGAGTGGCATCGCGTAGCCGGCCTCCATCAGCGACAGCTTAGTCAACGCGCCGACGTTGTACGCTTTGAATCCGCAGAATGCGTCGGTCAGATTCAATCCCAACCGGCGATTCAGTTCCGACGTCACCCGCTGGTTGATCCACCGGCGCTGGGCCGGCGGCTCGCTTTGGCCAGGAAACCGTTTCAAATACCGGCTGCCCGACACGATATCGACGCCGCGGCACGCCCGCACGAACTCGGGTATCCGCTGCGGTTCATGCTGGCCGTCGCAGTCGATGGTGACCAGGTATTGAAAATCGTGTTCGATCGCGTATTGAAACGCGGAGTGCAGGGCTGCACCGTATCCGCGGTTCTCCGGATGCGTCACGATCCTGACGTCTCCGCGCGCTGCCAGCATGGCGGCCGTTCCATCCGTCGAGCCGTCGTCGACCACCAGGATCTCCGGGCTGTAATTAGCGACTTCGTCCAGCACGCGGTTGACGTGACGCACTTCGTTGTAAACCGGCAAGGCCGTAAGCCAGCGACATGCCATGAAGCACTCCCCTGTATGACGAACCCGATTCGGCTTTCTGCGCCGGTTGAGGCCTGGCGATACCATCTCGCCAGCTCCCCGTCCGCGTCCGTGGCCATTCTAGGAAGGCGAGCAGCGCCTGGGTAGGCTCTCGGCCCCGGTTCCTGCACATGGCGGGCCATAGCGGCGCGCCGGAACCATCCTAATCGGCAAACTCGCCCGTCGCCCCTTCTGCGCGTCGTACCTTTCGTCAGAAAGGGGCCGTCCCGGGCAGAGTTAAGAGGAGGATGCAGAGCCGCCCGGGGACCGGCGGGCCACACTGGAGCCCCTTTCGTCAGAAAGGGGGTGCAAAGCGCCGTTCAAGACGAAACACCCATTCCAGCTACCCCAGGCTCTGGCGAGCGTAGCTACGGAATTCCATCGCCCTATTCGACCGCACGCTGCAGGTTGCGTTTTGATCCAGACCGGCTATCGTAGAAGTCGCAATGGACGCAGAAAGAAAACCTTTTGACTCACCCGGCATCTTGATCTGTCGCCAAGAGGCTCCTCATGGCTGCTGTGCTGGTCGTTGACGATTCGCCGGTCGACCGCCGGCTGGTCGGAGCGCTGCTCAGCAAATCACCGCACATCGAAGTCCTGTTCGCGGCCGATGGCGAGGAAGCTGTCGGACTGATGCAGCAACGACAGCCGAACCTGGTCGTCACCGATCTGATCATGCCCAACATGGACGGCCTCGAGCTGGTGGCCGCGATCGTCGCCCGGTTTCCCCTCGTGCCGGTCATCTTGATGACGGGCAAGGGGAGCGAGCAGATCGCGGTGGACGCGTTGAAAGCTGGCGCGGCCAGCTATGTGCCCAAGAGTGCGCTGGCCCATCTCCTGTTGGAAACCGTCGAAAATGTGCTGGCCATGGCACACGAAGAGCAGACTCAGGCCCGGCTCGGTGAATGCATGGCGGGCTGCTATTTCGTTCTGGAGAACGGTTCGGCTTTGATCTCGGCCATGATCAAGTATGTACGCAGCTTCGTTCGCCGCACGGGCTTGTGCGACGAGACAAACAGCATCCGAACGTGTGTGGCACTGGAAGAGGCCTTGAACAATGCCATGTATCACGGCAACCTGGAAATTGATTCGGCGCTGCGCGAGACCGATCGGAACCGCTACCGATCCGTGATCGAAGAGCGGCGGCGGATGGAGCCGTATGGGAGCCGCCGGATCCATCTGGACATCCGCGTAACGCCCCAGCAAGGCGAGTTCGTCATACGGGATGAAGGCGGGGGCTTTGATCCCCGGGATCTGCCGGACCCGACCGATCCGTTAAACATCGAGCGGCCCAGCGGGCGGGGGCTCCTCTTGATGCGTACGTTCATGGATGATGTGCGGTTCAATGACCGGGGCAACCAGGTCACGCTGGTTAAACGTCGGATGGCGCCCAACCAGCTTGGCGGCGTCTGAACCATGCCCGCAAACCCATTCACACCGGACCTGCCGCCACCCTCACCCGGAACATCCTTGAAGGCCCACTCAATCATGTCGAATTCCAAGTTTTTTCGCGTCGAATCGATTGGTGAGACTCTCGTGTTCACGGCCACGAACAGCCTGGGCAGCCTCGTGGAAGACGACGTCCGTGAGGAATGGGAGGCGTTGCTGAACGAGTTCGACGTCCACCAGGCGCGCAATGCAGTCATGGACCTCGGCGCGCTCGACTATTTCGGTTCGATCATGCTCGAACTGATGGTCATCCTCTGGAAGCGGGTGAGCGCCAAGCGGGGTAAAATGGTCGTGTGCAATGTGTCGCATGTGGGCAACGAGATCCTGCACACCGCCAAGTTCCACACGATTTGGCCGATCGTGGGCAGCCGCGACGAAGCGCTCGCTTCAATCGGAAGCTGAACCTCGTCCCGTAACGCGCTGCGCTAATCCGCTCACCTGCTTCCGATGCACACCGATTCTCCTTTCCGCCGTGACCCTCAACGTCGGGAACTCCTGCCGAGACGCACATTCAGACATCAATCTGCCAGGTGTGGCTCGCGCCGTCGATGGGCAGCTCCTGAGGTTCGCTGGGGGTGGGCGCCGCCGAGTCGGCTGCGCGTCGACGCACCAGGAACTTCCAGGAAGTGTGCTGGCGACGAAACGTCAACTCGAAGCCTGGCCAGGTGGCGGGAAGTCGCGGCGTAAAGGACACGTGCGACCCTTCCCAGCGAAACCCCAGCAAGGTCTCGAGGGCCACACGATACATCCAGGAGGCCGAACCGGTATACCAGGTCCAGCCACCCCGGCCCGTATGAGGAGCCACGCCATATACATCGGCCGCGACGACATAGGGTTCGACCTGATACTGGAGTACCCCCGCTTCATCGGCCGCATGATGGATGGGATTCAGCAGATCAAACAATTGTACGGCTTCGTCGCTGGCACCCTGCCGCGCAAGCGCTTCGATCAACCACATGGCCGGATGTGTGTACTGGCCGCCGTTCTCGCGGATGCCAGGCAGGTAACCCTTAATGTAACCCGGATCGGTCTGACCGCGATCAAAGGGGGGTTCGAAGAGCAGTACGAGTCGATCGCCGGGGCGTACGAGCCGCTCCATGACCGACTGGATGGCCTCCCGGCACCGGTCAGGATCGGCGCCCGCGAACACGGCCCAGGTCTGGGCTATCGAGTCGATCTGGCATTCGTCGTTTTGGGCCGACCCCAGCGGCGTTCCATCGTCGAAGTATGCCCGCCGATACCAGTGTCCGTCCCAAGCCTGCTGCTCGAGTGCGTGGCGGATTGCGTCGGCCTGCTGCTGGTATGCGGAGGCCGTCTCGGTGTCGCCACGCGCGATTGCCACCGGAATAAACTCCCTCAAGATCACGAGCAGGAACCAGCCGACCCAGACGCTTTCGCCCTGCCCGAGTTCGCCAACGCGATTCATGCCGTCGTTCCAGTCACCGCAGCCGATCAGCGGCAACCCGTGTGGCCCAAACCGCAGTCCATGCTGGATCGCGCGCCGGCAATGCTCGTACAAACTAGCCGTCTCCGCGGCGACGGCCGGCAATTCATAACGCTCTTGCTCGTGCACCTCGAGGGGCAGAGACTGCAAGAATCCCGCCGGTTCCTCCCACACGCTTGAATCTCCGGTTGTGCGGACATAGTGACAAGCGGAAAAGGGCAGCCAGAGGAAGTCGTCGGAGAAGCGCGTGCGCGTGCCGGTGCCTTCCGGAGGGTGCCACCAGTGCTGGACATCTCCTTCGACATATTGGCGCCCCGCCGCTCGGAGCAGATGCTCGCGGACCAGGTCAGGCCGGGAGTAGACCAGGGCCATGACGTCCTGGAGCTGGTCGCGGAAGCCGTAGGCGCCCCCCGCCTGGTACAAAGCCGACCTTCCCCAGACCCGGCAGCTGAGCGTCTGGTAGGGAAGCCATCGGTTTACCAGCAGATCCAAGGCACGATTCGGCGTGGCAACCTGTACGGACTCGAGCATACGATCCCACTGCGCGACGGTCGCGGTGCAGGCTTCGTCGACGGCGGACAGGCCGGAGTATTGGGCGATCAGCGCCCTGGCGTGGTTCTCATCTCGTCCTGCACCGAGCAGAAAGATGATCTCGTGCCGCGCTTGGGAAGGAATCTGCCGTCGCGTCCGCACGGCGCCGCACGGATCGAGCCCCACGCCGGTGCGGCCGTCTAGTTCGACGGTTTCCCAGGCCAAGGCGTGGTCGAGATCCCGGCAGCGCCCGATGACCGACATGCGGTCTCCGGAGACCGATTGGCTGCCCGCCAGGACGTGCAAGAATGCGACCTGGTGGGGTAAGTGAGCGTGGTAGGTATTGCGTGCAAACAACGCTCCGGTCTGGGCATCGACTTCTGTCGCGATGTGCAATTGGCTCTGCTCCCGCGTAACTCCCAACACCCATTCGACAAAGCACGTCACCGTCAGATGACGGGATTGGGCACTGGTGTTGTGGAGCTGCAATCGCAGAAATTTGACCGGCGCATCGGGGGCTATGGAGAGGGAAAGCTCTTGCTCGAGCCCCGGTAACGCATGAAAGAAGCGTGTATACCCGGCGCCGTGGTGGATCCAGTATTCGCCTTTGTCCCGCAGCAGTCCGGCGACAGGCGAAGTACATTCGCCGGTCAACTCGTCCTGGACGAAGATCGCTTCGGACAAGGGGTCCGCGACTGGGTCGTTGGACCAGCTGGAGAGCTTGTTCTCGCGGCTATTCAGGAACCACGTATAGCCGCCACCCCTTTCCGTGACCAAGGTTCCGAATTCCGGGTTCGCGAGGACGTTAGACCACGGCATGGGCGTGTCGATGCCGGAGGTCAGCCGGATGCGATATTCGCGGCCTTCTGCTCCGAAGCCGCCCATGCCATTCCAGAACTCAAGACCGCGACAAAATTCGGATGGCGACGCGGTCGGGTTCGAGGAGCCATTGCCGGAGTGTTCCGTGCGTGAGGAAGAACTCAGCGTCAACCGTCGCGGCCGTAATGAATCGCCCGATCGGACCGGCACCTGAGGCTCGGTCTCCAATCGTCTGGCGGCCGAGTCCCATTGGTATACCAGGCGGCGGTCGTCCGCACCCAGCACGACCATCGCGGCAATCTCGAGCAACGATCGGTCTTCCGGCAGCAGCTGCGAACCTCGCAACAGGTAGGTACCGGCCTTCTGCCCTTCAGTCGACTGCGGGCGCTGGTTCAGTAGCGTGACGAGCTGATCCTGGACGGCGTCGAGGTAACTTCCCGGGTGATCATTCAGAATCACAAGATCGACATGGAGTCCATGCGACCGCCAGTAATCCTGGGCGGTGAGCAGTTCGCGTACGGTGCTGAGGTGTTCGCTCTTGGTGACTTGCGCCAGCAGTATGGGACGATCGCCGGAAATGCCGAATCGCCACAGGCCCCGTTGACCGTGGCGATTCGCCCGCATGGTTTCCGCGCGACCGCGCCGCGTTCGATCGGGAAATAGAAGTGCTGCGGCGATGCGCTGATAAAGATGCGCACTCGCGGCCGAAATCTGCAAATGCCGTAACTGGACTTGAGTGAACGCCCATGCCAGTTCAAAAGCCCGTTGGACTCCCCGGAAGTCGTGGTACTGATCGGCCAGCACCATCGCCTCGTCGCGCGTGGCGGCGACCGCAGTCGTCCACGCGAGGGTCACGGATTCGTGTGGCGGAACTGTGGTGCAGCAACGGAGTGAAAAGACCGGGTCGAGTACGGCCCCCAATTGTCCTGTCAATCTTCGGCCAGGCGACAACGCGAGGGGACTCCGCAAGCTGCGGCCACGGCCAACGAAGGCCTGGCGGCTCGTTTCAAATTGCACGTCATGGGCTTCGTTGCCCTCCGCCAGGGTGTGTATGGCCCACACGGGTGATTGGTTCGCACCGCGCGGGCGCCGCCGGGCCAACAAGGACATTTCTCCAGCGACGTACTCCGTCTCGACGAACAGCTTGGCAAACGCAGGATGGGCCACGTCGGCGGCTTGCGACGCGAGTACCACCTCGGCATAGCTGGTGATCTCAATTTCTCGTACCCGCACTCCGTGGTTCGTGATCTTGAGCTGCCGAATCTCGGCGTTGTGCTCCGGCGAAACGACGATTTCGAGGTGTGATTCGAGCTCCTCGTCCCGGCGATGAAACTCGGCCTTATCGATCGAGTACACGACTTCATAGCTATCCGGCGTCGCCGACGTCGGCTGGTACGTGGCCGACCAGACACGCTGAGTCTTCCGATCGCGGAGGTACAGGAAGTGGCCAAACTCGTCCTGTGTCGCATCCGCTCTCCAGCGGGTAACGGCCAGATCCTGATGGTGGCTGTAGCCCGATCCCGAGTTCGTCACGAGGACGGAGTATTGGCCGTTGGCGAGCAGATGGGTGCGCGGGTTGAGCGTTTCGACGCCGGTGATGCGCCGGCTGACCGTCTCCTCTTCGGCGCGGGGCAGATCAATGGGTGTCGCTGATTCTTCGACGTGCGGTTCCAGGGGTGCAACGGTCGCGGGGACTCGCTCTTGCAACAAGAGTTCTGCGGCGCGTACCAGCGGATGGCGATGGAAACGCTGCTGCATGACCCCGTGTCCCAGGAAATTGGACAGCGCGAGCAGGCTCATCCCGTGATGATGAGCCATGTAACAGCGGACGAGAGCCGATCGCTGGCCGGAGGGAACTCGCTGCTGGGTGTAGTCCAGCGCGTCATAGAAGCCCCAGGGCCCCAATGCGCCTTCACGGCGAAGGAGCGCCAGGTTGTGCCAGGAGGCCGCTGCATCGAATTGCAATGCCATGAACGTTGAGTAAGGCGAAACGACCACGTCCTTAGCCAGTCCTCGCTTGAGTCCCAATCCGGGCACGCCGAAGGAACGGTAGTGGTAATCCGAATTGGCAGCCAGCGCGGCGAACGCCGACTCAGAAATGCCCCAGGGGACTCCCAATTGCTCACCATACTCACGCTGGCGCGCCACGGCCGCTTGGCAGCTCTCGGTCAGCAGCGACCTCTCGTAGGGCTTGTGAAACAGCGCCGGCATCAGGTACTCGAACATCGTGCCGCCCCAGGACAGCAGCGCAAACTGCCCGCCGATCCTGGTCATAGAGCGGCTCAATTGGAACCAGTGGCGCGCCTCGACGTCTCCTTTAGCAATCGCCAGATAACTGGCCAGCCGCGCTTCGGAGCAGAGCAGGTCATAGTGAGATCGATCGAGCCGTTCGTCCTCGACGTTGTAGCCAATGGCGAATAGCCGGCGCTGCGGATTGAACAGGAATCGGAAGTCCATGCCGGTTGCCAGGGACTGGCAGAGCGCGATGAGACGGCGGCAGCGCTGATCCAGCGCAACCGCTTCCCGAGGTGCGTAGGGAGCCTTCTCGAGCGGTGGGGCCGACCGATACGAACGATCCGTGTTCTGTTCCTGAATCCAGCGAATCAGGCTTTGCACCTTGGCCGCAACGTCCGTGGCAGGGAATTCATGGGATTGCTCGAACGTTTCGAGTTGGGCCGTCAAGCGAGGAAGGCAAGGCACACATGCCTGGATGACTTGATCCCAGTCCGCCGGCTCGGCGGGGACACCCGACGACACACCACGGACGTCACGAATTGCCGCTACGAGGTCGCTTAGCGGTTGGCTGACGATGCGCGCTCCCCTCGGGTGGAGCTGTTCGCAGGACTCTTCCGCCATGTCGACCGTGTCAAGCAGCCCCTGCCATCGTGTGGCTATGTCGACGCTGTGGTGCGGCAACTCCTCCAGAGCCTGTTGGACCACTAACAAACAGGCCAGCAGATTTCCACTGTCGACGGTCGATACGTAGCGTGGAAACAGGGGAGTCAGGCTCTGCGTGTCGTACCAGTTGTAGAAATGGCCTCCATGTCGCTCGAGGCGGCACCAGTTTTCCAGATTCCGTTCGAGCAGTTCCAACAACGCGTGCGTACCGAGGTAACCCAAGTCGTGTGCAGCCACGGCCGAGACCAACATCAGTCCTTCGTTAGTCGGCGACACGCGGTGGGCGATCTTCCGGTGCGGATACTCCTGAAGGTTGTCCGGAGGGAGCCAGTTTTCCGCGGCCGTGGCGAACGATTCAAAATATCCCCAGGTTCGCCGCGCCCATTTCCGCAGTTGCTGAAGCTGGTCCTCGGTCAGGTCCTGTAGACGCCGTAGGAAGGGCTGATTGATCCAATGCAGGAGCGCGGGGGCGACCAGCCAAGCCGCCACAAGAGGGGCCGCTGCGAGCGTTGCCGCAGCCGGAATCACGGCCGCGATCCCGACACTCCAGGCCGTGACGAGTCCCATGCGCGTGACGGCCGACCACCGCTCGTTCCGCAACCTCCGTTCGGTGGCGGCCGCTGTTTCCCACTCCAGCAGCCGGCGACGCGAAACCGCGAGGCGATACAACGTCCGGACGATCGCATCCGTCAGCATCCAAGATTGGTACGGCAGGAAGGAGGCCAGCGTCCCCGCCAGCTGCACTTTCCGCCGAAGGTCCGCCCACACGGACGACGTCCATGCTGCCTGCTGCGAATCTGCCCAAAGCGAGCGCACTGTCAGAAAGAGCTGGGCGATTGTCGGAAAGGCGAATACGAGCAGGGCGGTCAACGTCCACAGCCACGCTGCCGCAGGTGCGATTAACCAGCCAATCGTAACCAGTATCAATAGGGCCGGCGGGACGAGACTACGCCGCAGATTGTCGACGATCTTCCACCGGTTCAGGACCGAAAGCCTATTCGGCGCGGGCCCGTTCGCCGTCGGCACGGTCGGCAGCAACCAGGGTAATAACTGCCAATCCCCTCGCACCCACCGATGCTGCCGGCGCATCTCGGATTCGTAACGCCCGGGGATGCTGTCGATTAATTCGATGTCGCTGACGAGCGCCACGCGAGTGAGGCACCCCTCTATCAGATCGTGGCTCAAGATGTGATTCTCGGGAAACGCGTCCTCCACGATGTTCTCGAATGCGGCGCGATCGTAGATCCCTTTCCCCGTGAAGCTCCCCTCGCCGAAGAGATCCTGATAAACGTCGGACGCGGCCGTAGCATACGGATCAATGCCTGGGCTGTCCGCGAAGATGTGCGCAAATCGGCTGCGGTTGGCGCTGGCCAAATGTACGCTCGCCCGAGGTTGGAGCACTGCATAGCCAGCCATGGTCTGTCCGCTGGCGGGCGAGATCAGCGGTCGATTGAGCGGGTGCGCCAAGGTACCAATTAAGCGTCGAGCTGCACCGTGGGGCAATTGCGTGTCGGCATCCAGGGTAATGACAAACGGTAACTTCCCTCGCCGAGCGTCCCGGACGATGGCCTCCGAGTCTCCTTCGCGCGTCACGTAAGATGTGTCTGTCGCACCCCGCACGAGCCGGCCGAACTCGACCAGCTTGCCTCGCTTCCTTTCCCAACCCATCCAGCGGCTCTGTGCCGGATTCCACCTTCGCTCGCGATGCCAGAGAAAAAACGGGTGGCAACCGTTGCGGCCGTGACGCTGGTTCAGGCTCCGGATTCCCTCGACGGCGTGCCGCAGCAATTCCAGATCTTCCGGAAGAACCTGGTGGTCCGCATCGGCGTAGTCGGTCAACAGCCCGAAACGCAGCATCGGCTCGGGATTGGCCAGGTAGTGGACTTCGAGGCGCTCCAGCAGAGCATCGACTTCGGCCGCCGAGACAAGCATCGCCGGTACCACGACGAGGGTTCCCAGTTCCTCGGGCACTCCGTCCTTCAGTTCCAGCTTGGGAAGCAAACGGGGAGGCAGCCAGCTGGTGACCAGCAGATTGACAACTTGAACGGCAAGTTCGCTGAGCGGGAACAATGCAACAGCGGTAAGAGCGGCCGCTACGGGTATCGCGACGCCTCGGTAGATCGCAAGCCCTAACAACAGGCTGCTGGCCCCCAGCAGCGTGGCGGCGAGTGCGCTGAAATAAGTCCGCGTCGGATAGCGCCGGGCCGTTCGGGCGAGGCCCAGGCCAAGCCGGGGCCGGAAGGCAAGCTGCCGTTCCAGCGCGGCACGCCCATCCCCAATCAGCCAGTAGCCGATGTGACTCGCGCGAGCGACGCCATAGGTAGTTGATCGCGCGAGTTGTACGACGCGGTCCGCCACGGCCACATCGGATCGACCTGTTCGCTTGGCGAGCTGTTCGACTTCGTTGCGATATCGGTTACGGCTTTCCAGGTCCATCTCGGAATAGACGCAGGCCGGGTCGCGGCGCAATGCTCGTTCCGCCAGGTTGACGCGTTCGAACAGCGCTACCCAATCCAGGGATGACAGCAGCCGCATGCT
>JBFWYF010000038.1:0-18412 GCA_050186685.1 Pirellulaceae bacterium | reverse complement strand
GCAGAATGTCGCCGAGAAGTACTGACTTCGCCTTGTTTCAGCGCCCTCTGCCCTGCTCCTGTCCGCGCCCTCTGCGTTGCCGAGTTCACCGATCGAAGGCATGGAAACGCAGAATTCGCAGAATGTCCCCGAGAAGGAGGAAGAGCGATCAGCGAATGGCGATCGCTTGCTGCAGAGGCCGCAGAACATTGTCGACGATGTAGCTGTCGACCAAGTCGCGGGCGATATCGGCGAGCCGGTGCATGGCCGCCACGTAGGTCTCGCCGGGATCCAGACTTCCATAGCGGCGAGTCGTCAGATAGACGCTCAGTTGTTCTTCCGGGAACTCTCCGGTGCGCACATGGTAGGCCGTCGTTCGGGTCTCGACGCTAACGCGAACCTGCGTGCGGCATTCGGGGTCCAGCGCCAATTGCAGAGCCGGTTCGTAGCAGATCGTCGTCCCGTTCGGCCGTTCCAGCAGCCGCTCGTACGCCGGGGTGATTCCGAGCGCTTCGACGAGCAACTCGTTATGGTTGCCGCGATACGTGAAATCGAACCCGTACATGACGTTCAGCGACTCGCAGTCCAGCGGACTGACCGACAGCGCGAACGGAGCCAATTCGAGCATCATTTCATGCTGTTTCAGCGCATCGGCAACCGAAACCGGGTTCACGTTTCCTGAGGAAACTCGCCGCAATTCGACACTGGCCCAGCGGTAGGCACCGCGATCCTTGTCTTCCTCCAACACGAATTCGCCCCGCTCGCGGTTGTAGAAATTCCGCATCCCGGGATACTGCTTCTGAATCTGCTCAAAAAAATGCAACACGGTCTCGCGACTTTGGTGAAGATCCATCTCCGTATTCAAATTGACATTGATGTACCAATCGTCGCAGACTGTGCCGTACTTCATCGCAGACTCCTGAAAGTGGTCTTAGCCCAGTATAGGCCTGACCCTGGGAGTTGTCATGACGGAGGTGGCCGCCGATGTTTCCGCCAAACCGCCTGAATTCGCAGTCCGAGATGCAGGCAGCCGTTTTCCCGACGGAAATTGGCTGGTTTTGTTTTGGCTATGCCCCGGGGATTGGGGAAGTCGAGGTCCATGAAATCTCGTTTGGCCATCCCACCGCGGTCGCTGCCATGCAGGCCATGCGGCATACCCTGCCGGTGCCTACGGAACCCACGCCATTTGCTCGTGACCTGATCGCCCGACTGCGGGCATTTGTCCAGCGAGCTGGTGATGACTTCCGCGACGTGACGCTGCATCTGACGGGCTACACCGACTTCCAGCGTGCGGTCGTCGATTGCTGTCGCGCGATCCCGGTCGGCGAAACGCGAACTTATGGGGAGCTGGCACGATGTGCTGGCCGGCCCGGGGCCGCGCGGGCTGTGGGACAGGTAATGGCCTGCAATCGGTTTCCCATCGTCGTACCATGCCATCGCGTTGTCGCTTCGAACGGCGGCCTGGGAGGCTTTTCGGCCCGAGACGGCCTGAACCTGAAGCGGCGATTGTTGCGTCTGGAAGGCGTGACGTTCGACGCCTAGGCTCTGCCCTCACCCTGGCCTTCTCGAGGAGTACGGGGGAGGGGACTTTGGGACAGAGCCTGGCCGAGACTGGGCACTCCCCTCGATTCATGCAGTCTTCGCGAACATCCCAGTCTTAAATTCAAACCCAGTTCGCCCCGGCGCAGACACTCAGCACCCAGGGTGGGGAGGAGCGGCGAGGAACGCCGCGGATCGTCTGTAGCAGTTGTACTGGTCAGGCCGATAGACAATGTGGGTTGGCGCCTGCGCGGAACTGGCGCGAGTCGAACAAGCACGGACGCTATTTCGGGAATGCATGCATATGAGTGTCTGCTTGCTGCGTAACTACTGTTGGGCGGCAGTCTGGGGACTTATGGCGTTGGCCGGCATGATGTCGCGCGACGCGTACGGCGAGCAGTGGACAGGGGAAGTCATCACGCTCGAACCCCATCACGGGCAGGTGCATGTGCCGGTCGTGACGGCGCTGGCGATTCACCCTCAGGGCCGATACCTCGCTTTGGGCGGCGACGATCACTTTGTGAGGATCTGGGATTTGAACCAGCGGAAGCAGGTCCGTGTACTGGAAGGGCACACCGACTGGGTGCGCACCGTCAGCTTTTCACCATCAGGTGACTTGCTGGTAACGTCCGGCAACGATCATCGCGTTGTCGTGTGGAGCACGCAAACCGGCGAGAAGCTGCGGGAGTATTCGCAGCTGTCGCATGTCGTCACGCGCGTGGTATTCAGCGGCGACAGCCAGCTCGTAGCGGTAGTCGGTTTTGGGAATAAGCTACGGATCATCGACGGCACGACAGGTGATCGGCTGCGCGAGTACGACTGTCCGTGCGTGGACATGCGGACTGTGGCGTTCTCTCCGGACGACCGGACGATCGTGGGAGGCGGCCGCAATGGTCGGATACGCATCTGGGACAGTGCCAACGGAACGCAACTCACCGAGTTCAATGCGCACTCGCAACGCGTGCGGGATCTGGCATTTTCGGCAGACGGCGAGCTCTTGGCGACCTGTGGCGAGGACCGCAAAGTGGTCATCTCGCGAAGCAATGGGGAGCAGGCGTATGAGCTGCCGAGGCAGGGAGCCAAGGTGATGACGTTGGCATTCTGCGGGCCGGACCAGTTGGCGACGGCCGGCAGCGACAACGTGGTGCGCATTTGGGATCTGAAGACGAGGGCCGAGTCAGCGGCCTTGAATGGACATACGGGCACCGTGGCCGTGCTGGCGTATCGCGACAATTTGCTGGTCTCGACGGGCTACGACACCACAGTGCGGACCTGGATTCGCCAAGCTCATCTGACGAGCGGCGACAGCGGGACACCGCCCCGTGTGGGAGTCAAACCCTTGTCCTTGGATGCACGTTAAGGTCTGAGGACACGGCGCAGGCACCTCGTCTGCCTGCTGCGATGGAAGGGTTCTTTCGTACATTCGCGCCGAGCACGACGACGCAGGGCCGCCCATCTGAGTCGACTGGCTTGGCGGCTTCGCAGGGAGGTGAAGTATGGGTTTGATGGCACGGATTGCCCGCCTCGTTCACCGCTTCCGGGTCGCCGACCGCCGTCGGACCGAGAGCGACGTCCGCCGCTGCCGCTTTGAAACGATGGAAGGCCGGCGGCTGCTCAGCGCCGATCCCATCCGCATGGGTGCGGTTTATGTCGAGGAAGACTCGGGAAGTGATGCTCACGGGGATACGTTTGAAATCACGTTTGTGGGCGGAGCACCCAATACCGAGCTGACGCGCGTCGTCATCGATGGTGACCAGGGGCAGCCCGGCTTTGGCGAGACGGACGTCATCTTCGACACCGTCACCGGTGGGATCGGCGCGGATCAGGGCTTCCCCTTCCAAGTCATATCTCTGCAGACTCAAGATCCTACGGCCACCGTGCGGGCCACGGTTGAGGATGGTTCGTCCCAGCTGATACTGGACTTCACGGGTTTTCGAGCGGGCGACAAGCTCGTCTTCAGCATTGACGTCGACGAGGTGGAGGATTTCGATTCCCAGGAAACTGACCTGAACATCATCAACGACGGGATTGACCCGATCACATCCGGTGTCGAGTTCCAATCCAGCCGTCTGACCAGCTACTTTGCGGCGTCTCACTATCATGACGCGAACGGCACGACGGCGTTTCGGAATCGGTACGACGACCTGCTGATCGGCACACAATTGAACTTGCCCGAGGACAATGCCGGCGGCAAGCGAGACCGCTCGGATGGAGCGGTGATGCAAGTTGCGCAGACCCCGCTCCCGGTGTCGATTTCCGGCAAGGTATTCCTGGAGCGCAACCTGGATTTGACCCAGGACAGCAACGAACCGGGGCTCGCGGGTGTCCAGCTGTCACTCTGGCGGAAGGACGGCAGCGACTACGTCGCGACGGGGCATTCCACGACAACGGATGCGAATGGGCGATACGAGTTCGGCACCGCCTTGAACCTGCTGCCCGGCACCTACCAGGTCCGGGAAGCGCAGCCGACGGGCCTGTTCAGCGTAGGGGCGGTTCCCGGCACGGTGGACGGTTCGACCAGCGGCCAGGCCGTCGCGGGCGATCGGGACGTTCTCACCGAAATCACCATCCCGCTCGGCGATCAGCACTCGATCAACAACAACTTTGCCGAGGCAGAACCCGCGCGGCTGAGTGGGTACGTCTATCACGACCGCAGCAACGACGGAGCACGCGGCAGCGGCGAGGAAGGGCTGGCCAGCGTCACATTACAGATCATTCCGGTTAGCACCATCTCGGCCCAGTCGACGGTTACGGTTACGACCAACCCTCAAGGCTTCTTCGAGGCGTTGGGGCTGGCTCCGGGGACCTATCGGGTTGTCGAATCCGTCCAACCGGCCGGGTATTTCGACGGACTCGACCGTCCCGGTACGGTGAATGGTACGGCGGTCGGCACGGTCTCGAACCCTGGCGACAGCCTCGAATCGATCGTGCTCGGCGGCGGCGCGGCAGGCATTGAATACAACTTCGGCGAACTTGCGCCGGCGTCGATCGGCGGCCGGGTCTATTTGACAGACAAGGACGGCAACTGCTTCGAGGACGGCGCGGTCCCACGCCCCATCGCCGATGTCGTCGTGCGACTGTACGACAGTCAGGGACAACAGATCGCCGAGACGAAGACGAATTCCCTGGGCGAGTACAAGTTCACCAACCTCCTGCCCGGCACCTACCGCGTCGTGGAGGTCACTCCGACGGGCCTGATTGATGGCGACGAACATGCCGGCACGGTGGGCAACAATCCCCGGGGACAGGTCAGCGGGGACGATACCGTTTCCGGCATCACCCTGGGTTCCGGTGAACAAGGGATCGAATACAACTTCTGCGAGCACGAGCCATCGTCGATCAGCGGCTTCGTCTACCACGACGCCAATGAGAACGGTCAGCTCGACGGCAGCGAGCAGCGTATTGCGGGCGTGCAGGTCGAATTGCGGGACGGAAACAACCAGATCGTCGGCACGACGGTGACGGACGGTTCCGGGTATTACGAGTTCCTTCAGTTGTCGGGCGGAACGTACCGCATCATCGAAAAGCATCCCGCCGGCTGGCTGGACGGCCTGGATACGGCCGGCACCGTGGATGGGATCGCCGTGGGAACCGCTGGCAACGATCAGATCACCGCCGTCGCCATCGGCTGGGGGCAGGCTGGCCGGCAGTACAATTTCGGCGAACTGCTGCCGGGTTCCATTTCCGGGCAGGTTCATGCCGACAAAGACGGCGACTGCGAACTGGACAGCGACGAGCAGGCGATTGCCGGCGTCACCATTCAGCTGCTCGACGCAAATGGGCAGGTGATCGCCACCACCTTGACCAACCAGGAAGGCCGATACACATTCGACAACCTGACGCCCGGGGCGTATGGCATTCGCGAATTGCAGCCCGACGGCTACTTCCATGGAGCGCAGCACGCCGGCTCGCACGGTGGCAACGCCTCTCAGCAGGATCTCGTCACCTCCATTCGCGTTGGCTCGGGCCAGATCTTGACCGACTACGACTTCTGCGAGATACCTCCCAGCAGCCTGACCGGGCTGGTGTTCTCGGATCCGAACCAGGATTGCCAGTTCAACTCAGGCGATTCCCCACTGGGAAATGTCACGGTCCAACTGTTGAACGCCAACGGCGTCGTGGTGGCCACGACCGTGACTGATGCCAATGGGCGATACAAGTTTGAGAACCTTGCCCCGGGAAGCTACTCAGTTCGCGAGTTGCAGCCGGCCGGCTACTTCCAGGGAGGCCAGTCGCCGGGATCGGGAGGTGGTGTCGCCTCGGCACAGGATCTGATATCCCAAGTCCAGATCGGCGCCGGGCAGAACCTCGTGGACTACAACTTCTGTGAAGTCCCGCCCAGCAGCCTGGCGGGTATGGTGTTCTCGGATCCGAATCTCGACTGCGAATTCAATCCGGGCGACAGCCCCTTGCCGGGAGTGACGGTCCAGTTGCTGGATGGACAGGGCGCGATTGTCGCCACGACCTTGACGGACACCAACGGCCGCTACGAATTCTCGAATCTCGCGCCAGGCATGTACTCAGTGCGCGAACTACAACCGGACGGTTATTTCCAGGGAGGGCAGTCGCTGGGGTCCGGCGGCGGTGTGGTGGGTGGCCAGGATCTGATCACGCAAGTCGCGATCGGGGCAGGTGTGGCCCTGGTCGACTACAACTTCTGCGAGGTACCGCCGAGCAGCCTTGCGGGCCGGGTCTTTGCCGATCCCAATCGCGACTGCTTGTACAATGCCGGCGACTCGCCGCTGGCGAACGTCACCGTACAACTGGTCGACTCGCAAGGAAATGCGGTCGCGACGCAGCAGACGGACAGCGAAGGCCATTACCGCTTCGACAATCTGGCTCCCGGCACCTACAGCCTCCGCGAAGTGCAACCGACGGCGTATTTTCAAGGCGGCCAGCGTGCAGGGTCCGGCGGGGGCAACGTCCTGACGACGGACCAGATCGCGGAAATCAACATCCTGGGCGGCCAGAGCCTGGTGGACTATGATTTCTGCGAGCAGCCGCCGGCGGCCATCACGGGCTTCGTCTACCAGGACGGTCCCACCATTCAGACGGCGGATGGCAACGCTCCAGCGAACTTGGGCGACCTGCGCGACGGTTCTCGCACGCCGGACGACCAGCCAATTGGCGGCGTGCTGTTGCAACTACGCGACGGCTTTACCGGCGATCCGATCGATGGCAGCGAAGCGCTGTCCGGCACGTACGGGAGCGGCCCCATTCAGGTGCGTACGGACGCGAATGGCTACTTTGAGTTCCGCAACTTGCCGGGCGGCCGCAGCTACGCGATTTTCCAAGTCCATCCCGACGGCTATATCGACAGCATTGACACGGTCGGTACGACGACCGGATTCGCGTTCAATCCTCAAGTCTCGCAGCAAACTCAGGGAATCGAACCCCTGGCGGGTCAGCCCGCGAGTGACGCGATCATCCGGATTGCCGTGAATCCGGGACAGACGTCCAATAACAACAACTTCAGCGAGATACGGGTCGAAAGGTCCGTCGTGCCCCCGCCTCCCCCCGACCCGCCGCGGTTCCCACCGAACCTCCCACCGGTGTACACGCCACCGGAGGTCCCCGCGATCCCGTCGCTACCAGGTCGCAATGATCCGGCGCCCAATTATCTGGCGTGGTCGTCGCCGCGGATCCCCGTCTATTTCCAGGCTTCGGCCGGAGGCTTGGGCTATACCTGGCACTTGAGCGTCATCAACGGCGGCATGCCGCGCGATCTCGAATCGGGCGAAAGCGAGGGCGACTCCGTGTGGCGTTCCGCCAATTATCTCGATACGACCATGTGGAAGGCCGACCACACGCGCCAGGGCCGCTGGCTTGTCGGCATCCTGCCGCAAGGCAGCGCCACGCCTGAGACGCAATCCGTCGTGTTCGGAATCCGGGGCTCGATTCCCATTGCGGGCGACTTCAACGGCGATGGCACCTCGGAGATGGGCCTGTTCTATCGGGGCGAGTGGTTTATCGATCTCAACGGCAACGGTCAGTGGGATGAAGAAGACCTGTGGGCCAAGCTCGGTGACGATCTCGACCGACCCGTCGTCGGGGATTGGGACGGCGATGGCAAGGACGACATCGGCATCTACGGCCCCGAATGGTTCGGCGACCAGCGTCAGATCGATCGCGAACCGGGTCTGCCCGACTCGCACAATGAGCCGGCAAAAGCGAACGCCCATACCAACTCCGATGCGATCGCCAGGACCGAGAACCCCAAGAACGTGCCGCCGTCAACGGACGAGGCCACGCACGGCGAACGTCTGTTGCGGCTGAGCCGAACCGGCCCGCGTCGCTCGGACGTGATCGACCACGTCTTCCGTTATGGCCAAGAGCGGGATTTCCCGCTGGCCGGCGACTGGAACGGAGACGGCATCCGGACGATTGGAATCTTCCGCGACGGGACGTGGCGGGTCGATTCCGATGGCGACGGTTTGACCGGTCCTCACGACCGCGCCTGGACGTTTGGCGCGCCGGGCGACGTCCCGGTGGTTGGCGACTGGAACGGCGATGGCATCGAGGAAATCGGCATCTACCGCGGTGGTAAATGGATACTCGACGTCAACGGCAACCGCGAACTCGACGCACACGACAAGGTCTTCCAGCTCGGCACCAGCGAAGACTATCCCGTGGTGGGTGACTGGAACGGCGATGGTATCGACGATCCAGCCGTCTATCGCGAAAGCGCACCACCGATCCCACAGACGGAAGTGCGCGTCGAGCGATAAACCAGCGGGCACGTCAGGCAGACGGCGGCACCGAGGAGGACCAGCGGAAAGAGCTGAATCGAGAACCGCTGGGCCAGTGCCTGCGAGAGGTGGGGACCGAAAAATAGCCCGGCAAATGCACCGTGAGCCACGGCGCCTGCCCATCCCGGTGAGTCGGATCGTACCGCGACGTACGGTCCGGCTCCTCGCGCGAGCAACATGGCGGCCGGTCCCAGCAGCACGAGGTCGTAAATCGGTGTGTACGGATTGAACAGCGCGTTCAACACCAACAGCCCGCCAGCGGCCAGGTCATCGGTCTGCTCCCCCGCCACCCGGCGCCTCCACGCAATTCCCACCGCCGCGCAGACGAGCATTCCCAGCACGAGCGTCAGCAGCCGGGCGTGACCGGGGACCGCGCACGCCACCCAGCTCGTCAGGCTATGGACTTTCCATGCCGGCGTCTCGACCTCCCACGTTTCTCCGGATAACCGGGCTGCGAGCTGACAGTATTCCCGCAGCGCTTCGCTGCCTCCCAGAACCACCGTCGCCGTGATGAGAGCGCCCGCCATGCCAGCAAGCCCCCAGAGCACGCGGGGATAGCGAATCGCGACTCCCAGTCCGAACAGAGCCAGGACGTTGGGCTTGTACGCGGCACAGGCCAGGACGGTGCCTGCAGCAACCGGGCAATTCCGCTTGAGCAGCCAGAGCGTGGCGACCACGATCCACGCCGCAGCCATTGAGGCCTGGCCTCCAATCAGGGTCTCGCACGCCACAGGCCAACCCGCCAGGGCCCACCACCATGCCCGAGCGGGAAGCAGCTCCAGCTTCCGGCCAAGCCAGTCGAGCGTTACAAGCCACGCCGCACAAGACGCGGCGAAGAATGCCGCATACGCCAGCGGGTAGGGGCAACAGGACAATGGAGCCATGAGCAAAGCCACCCACGGCGGATAACGAAACGGCAGGCAAAACGAGGCATTCAACTGTGGAAACATCGCGTGCAGCTGCGCCTGGTGCTGCCCTTGGTCGTACAACTCGGCCGGCGGCGCTTCCCGGGCCACCCAACCGCTGACGTAGAACATGGTGAAGTCTGCGCCCAGGGGTGTCCCCCGGCGGTCAAGCCAGTCGTCAAACGGCCAGAACCACAGACACCAACTCGCCAGGAACAACACCAGGACGGTGCGCGACAGAAACGCCGCCCGCTGTTCGAGTGACCGTTGCCAGGACATACACTATCCTCACTTCGGTCAACCCTACCTTACGCGGGCGACGGCGTTATCGAGTTAACGCGATGAACGAGTGCCGCTTCGCGATCGTGATTTTCGCTGCAACCCGTTTAACCGGCAGCTGGAGGAGCCCGGTGAAATCGTAGAGCGAAGCTTATGAAGCCCCATCGCTTCGCAGCTTTTGGGCTTCGGCTTCCAGGCCGGCGATCTCCTGTTCGAGCCGCCGGACTTCCCCCGGCTCGTCATCCTGCTTGCGGGCACCGGAGAGCTGCTGGCGCAGGTGCTGCAGTTTCTGATGGATGACGTCGAGTCGTTTCTTGGCTTTCTTATCCATGGATCCCTTCCAAGCGGAAGCCGGGCGAGCCGGCACGGATGTGACCCACCAGGGTCAGCCCGGCACCGGTGACGGAATACCCGTCATTCCCGTCGCGTGCTGCACCGCCGCCGGGCGCTCTGCGGACCTCGCGCTCGTCGCGGCCTTCGGCTGACGGTCGGCCGCCCTCAGGAGGCCACCCAAACATACAACAAGAATGGCTAAGACCGCGTTGAGAGACAACCAGAATCGCTCTTTCTGCCGCATCCGCTCGGCGGCGCCGCTGCGTCCCGCCAACAGGCTCGCCAGCAGGAACACAACGAGCGACAGCAGGAATTTGACCCCGAACAGCGGATGATAGAGCCGGCCTGGCAGGTCGTCTTTGACGAGATCGTAGCTCGTCACAATCGTCATGAAGTTAATGAGCCCACTGACCAGCAGCAGGCCGCTGGCCAGCATGACGAGGCGCGACCAGCGCCGGCGCAAGGCGGAATTCAGGTTCGCCCGGAGGTCCTCGGGGAGTTCCTGGACGGCGGGCCAAAAGGCGACACGCCAAAACAAGGTTCCGCCGACGAGCAATACAGCGCCCAGGATGTGGGCCCAGCGCAAGATCAGATACAAAGTAAACATGAGCGACGTCGTATTCCTGTGATCGTGGGTCGTGTCCTTGGGAAGGCGCAACACGGGTCGGTATCAGTGCCGGCTCGCAAGCCTGCGACACGCAGGATGGTACCAGTCAGGATGACAGGCGCGCACCCCACCGCTGCCGAACCCACTCTAGGGCGCTCGCCCGATCCGACAACTGGCGCAGCAATTGCGCGTCGCGAGCCTGCTCGAGGATGTCCCGAAACAGCGGTCCTTTGGGCAGCCCGAGGGCCAGCAGGTCGTCGCCGCGGATCAACGGTGGCGGATTCAATTGCTCCGAGGGCAGCTGCATATACCGGCGGCACAATTCCACCTGGCCGACATCCGGATCGAGCACGCGGGCCACCGCGTCCGCAAAGTCCAACAGACGGGACACGTAGCGATGGATCAGGACCCGTTGCAGCCGGGGCCACGGCTGCCGCCCAGCTTCCCGCACCAGCGCCTCGTGCTGCAGGCAGAATCGGGCTGTGTCGCCGACATCGTTAGCAAATCGCATGCGTCGGCACAGGTCGACAAACCAGGACGTATCGGCACCACGAGCCAGCCAGATCTCGCGACAGAGGACGGCGAACGCCACGGCAAAACTGGGTTCGATCAAGTGTTCGAGGATACGCAGGGTGCGGTCCCAGGCGAGCGCCTGCGATTCGGCAGCTGGTTCGAGTCGAGGCAGCACGCCCTCCATTTCGGGAAATATCTCGTGCAAGAGCCCGGAATCTCGCAGCAACTCGATCGCCCGCGGACGATCGGGATGGATCAGCATCCGTCGCAACTCCTCGGTGATCCGTTCGGCACTGACCGTCCGGATCCCAGGCGCCTCGCGGCTCACCGCCGCCCACGTCCCTGCGTCGATCTCGAAGCCCAGCGTGGAGGCAAAGCGCACGGCGCGCAACATCCGCAGTTTGTCTTCTGCGATCCGCGCCGCGGGATCGCCAATCGCACGAATAACGCACCGATCGAGATCGGCCTGACCTCCGACGTAGTCGAGCACGCGCTGCTCGACCGGGTCAAAGAACAACCCGTTGATGGTGAAGTCGCGCCGCTGGGCATCTTCCTGCGCGTCGCAGAACTCCACGCGGTCCGGATGACGCCCATCGCTGTAACCGGCATCGCGGCGGAAGGTCGCCACGTCGATCTGCCCTTGCTGCTCGCGTCCGAGCACGGTGATCACGCCGAAGCTGGCCCCGATCGGCAAGGTCCGCCGCCGGCCGAACACGTCGCGTATCTGCGGAGGTGTGGCGTTGGTTGCCACGTCGTAGTCCTTGGGTTCGCGCCCCATTAGTTCGTCGCGCACACAGCCGCCCGCCCACAGCGATTCGTATCCCGCCGCGCGCAATTGACGTACGACTTCCTCGGCGAATTCCCGGGCCTTTACAGGATGGCGCGATTGCATAAGCTTGTGGCACGCGGTGACGGCCATTTCCAGCACGCTTCGACATTCTACTGATTTTTCGGCGCAACGATGGCGGAATACCCCCTCGAGATTGATGTTCAAGCGGTGCGGGAACTGCGAAATCAGCAGGAGTCGTTCCTATTCCTGGATTGCCGCGAACCGGACGAGCATGCCTATGCCCGTATTTCCGGCACCGTGCTGATTCCCATGCAGCAGCTACCGGGTCGGATCCAGGAACTCGCTCCCTATCGCGACAAACGGATTGTCGTCCATTGCCATCATGGCGGGCGCAGCATGCGCGTGACACAATGGCTGCGGGAGCAAGGGTTTTCGCAGGCCCAGAACCTGGCCGGGGGCATCGATGCCTGGTCCCAGCAAGTCGATCCTCAAGTCCCCCGCTATTAGGGCAGAACGGGCAGCGAATTCTGACCTTTACCGGCCGACCAATTTTCGGCACAATCCGGCCCTCGCTAATTCAAAGCATCGATGAATTGTCGGTGCGAGGGGATGGGTGGCGTCTCGCTGGATGGGGCGTCCCCGGTCAAGGATGTCCTCGTTGACAGCAAGGAGTGCTGAACGTGAGAGTTTCTCATCTGATTGCCACATTCGTGGCTGGGGCCAGCCTGGTGGGTGCGGCAAGTGTCCTGGCACAAGCTCCAGCCGGCCAGCAAACAGCGGCAGCGCAGTCGACGGGCAAGCCTGGCACGAGCGTCGCGGTGGTCGACATCAAGTTCATCTTCGATAACCTGCATGGTTTCAAGGCGGCAATGGACCGCATCAAGCAGGAATACGATGCGTTTGAAGCGGGTGTTCGCGACACGGAAACCCAATTGCGGAAGCGGATCGACGAGCTGAAGTCCCTGACGCCGGGATCGGACGAGTACAAGCGGATCGAGGAAGAAATCACCCAGCGTCGCGCTCAGGTCCAGCTGGACATCAAGCGCAAGCAAACACAACGTGTGGAAGACGAAGCCAAGGTCTACCATCGGGCCTTCCAGGACGTGGAGCGGACGATCGCTTCGTTCGCTCAGCGCTATGGCTTTGACCTGGTCCTTCAGTTCAGCACGTCGGAGATCGATCCCAGCAAGCCCGATACGGTGATCCGGGGTCTGAACCGGCTGGTTATCTATCAGAATCGCCTGAACATCACACAGTACGTCCTGGACGAGTTGAATCGAATGTCGCCCGCTCCGACCGGCGTGACGTCTCCGTCGGGTGTGCCCGCCCCTTCGGGCGTGACCGCACCGACGCGTCCGCTGACCGGGCCCCGCACGGCTTTCCCCCCTGCCGCACCGGGTACGACGCGCAAGTAAGTGAGGAACACCGCGCGGGAGGGACGCTCGTCTGGCGTCCTTCCCGAACGGAACCCGCGGATTGCTGTTTTCGACTCGACTTCGACGTACTTCATTGATGAATACCACGCGACCACAGCAGACGGTTGCCTGCGCTGCGCAGGTGTCAGGTTACGGTTACTGGGGCGGCAAAGATGTGCGAGTGGAGTTTCGGCCCGCCCCGCCGAACACTGGCATCGTCTTCGTACGCAGCGACCTGCAACCCGCGATCCGGATTCCGGCACTGGTCGAGAACCGGATCGAAATTCCACGCCGTACGACGCTGGCCGCAAACGGGGCAGCGGTCGAGATGGTGGAACATGTCCTGGCAGCACTGGCCGGACTCCAGATCGACAACTGCGAAGTCTGGGTCGATCAGGCCGAGATGCCCGGTTGCGATGGCTCGTCCGAGCCGTTCGTTGCCGCGCTGCTGACCGGCGGCATCGTGTCCCAGGACTGGCCGGCCCGGCAGCTGATCGTTACCGATGTGACGCGCGTCGGCAGTGACGAGTGCTGGGTGGAAGCTCGCCCGGCAAAACGGGGCGGCCTGTCGATCAAGTACCGCCTCGACTATGGCTCGGACAACTCCATCGGCAAGCAGACGATCGAACTAAAGGTCACGCCCGAGAGTTTCCGCCGGGAACTGGCCGCGGCCCGCACGTTCCTCCTGCAGAACGAAGCCGAATGGCTCCGTAGCCGGGGACTCGGTGGCCGGGTCACACCGCAGGACGTGCTGGTGTTCGGCGACCTGGGGCCGATCGATAACGAGCTGCGATTCGAAGACGAATGCGTGCGGCACAAAGCGCTGGATCTCATCGGAGATCTGGCGCTGGCAAACTGCGAGATCGTGGGACAGATCATCGCGTACCGCAGCGGACACCGCCTGAACGCGGAGCTCGCGCGGGTCTTGCTGGCGGAAGGGCAGAGAATCGAGCCCAGGCGCAAGTCGGCCTGATTGGAAAGGACTCCATATGGGAACCCGCATTGCTCCCACGGCGGTCGTCGACCCAGGTGCCGAAATCGATGTCGATGTCGAAGTCGGCCCGTTCTGCGTTGTGGGCCCGGAATGCCGCATCGGGCGGGGAACACAACTGCTGTCGCAAGTCACTCTGATGGGCCGGGTGACCCT
Source organism: Pirellulaceae bacterium (assembly GCA_050186685.1). Classification (GTDB taxonomy): domain Bacteria; phylum Planctomycetota; class Planctomycetia; order Pirellulales; family Pirellulaceae; genus CAZFLF01. Next base: position 4,156 of record JBFWYF010000038.1, on the reverse strand, counting down.
CGGCCAACACAATCGCCTCTATCCCGGGGTCGTCGTCGGAGGTGAGCCTCAGGATCTGACCTACCGGGGCGAACCGACCGAGGTGGTCATCGGGGATTACAACGTCCTGCGCGAATCCGTCACGGTGAATCGCGGGACGATGAAGGAAGAAGGGCTCACGTCGATCGGCGATCATTGCTACCTGATGGCGTGCTGCCATGTAGCCCACGACTGCCGGCTCGGGGACCGCATCGTCATGGCAAATGCCACGTTGCTGGGCGGTCATGTCCATGTTCACGATGACGCTACGTTCTCGGGAGGCGTCGCCGTGCATCATTTTGCCACCATCGGCAGTTTTAGCTTCATCAGCGGCCTCAGCCGCGTCCTGCACGATGTCCCGCCGTTCATGCTCGTCGAGGGCTCTCCCGCACGGCCGCGCTGTGTGAATGTCGTGGCGTTGAAGCGGAACGAGTTCCCTGACGACACAATCAAGGCGCTGTCCGAGGCTCATCGGCTGCTGTACCGCGCCAAGGTAGGACTGGACCACGCACGCGAAATCTTGCGCGGCAATGGCATGCTGGTTCCCACCGTCAACCATCTGCTCAGCTTCATTCAGATCCAGCACGAAGGGCGACACGGCCGAGGCCGCGAACGCAGGAGGGCCGCGTGACAAAGGTGCGACTGGCCGTTCTTGGCGGCGGACATCTGGGGCGCATTCATACCCGCCTGTTGCAGACTCACCCCGACGTCGAACTGGTCGGCGTTGTGGAACCCCTGGCCGAGACTCGGCAGAAGATCCACGCAGAATTCTCGGTCACCACCTTCGAACATCACGCCGACCTGGCCGGGCGGATCGACGGAGCCGTCGTGGCCACCACGACCGATGCCCATCAGCAGGTCAGCCGCGAGTTGCTTGCCCAGGGCGTTCACCTGTTCGTGGAAAAGCCCCTCACCACGTCGGCCGCGCTGGCCGAGGAGCTGATTCGGCTCGCCCAGTCCCGCCAGTTGGTTCTGCAGGTCGGCCATGTGGAACGGTTTAATCCGGCTTGGCGCGCCGCGGCTCATCACCTCCATCGACCGCGGTTCATTGAATCGGTCCGCTCCAGCGGCTACACTTTCCGCTCCACGGATATCGGCGTCGTGCTCGACCTGATGATCCACGACTTGGACCTCGTTCTCTCCATCGTCCGCAGCGAAGTCGTCGCGGTCGACGCCGTCGGGGCCACGCTGTTCGGGCCTCACGAGGATCTGGCCCATGCTCACCTTCGCTTCGCCAACGGCTGCGTCGCGAATCTGAATGTCTCGCGGACCAGCTTTCAGGCGCAGCGTTCGATGCAGGTTCTGACCGACCGCGCCTACGTCGGCATCGATTTCGCCGCTGGCAAAGCTCGCGTTATCCGACCCGATAAGCAACTCGTCCGCGGCAAAGTGAACATTCACGAATTGAGCCGCGATCAGAAAGAACACCTCAAGACGCATCTCTTCAGCGAGCTTCTGCCACTGGAGGAACTGGCCGTCGAGCCCTCGAACGCCATCCAGGACGAGCAGCGCGAGTTCGTGCGCTGCATCCGGCTAGGGCGAGCGCCGACCGTGGGCGCCGAACACGCCCGTGACTGCCTGACCATCGTCGAACGGATCCTGCAGTGCATTCAGCAGCCGCAGCCGGCGCGCCTCCCGAGCATCCTCACACCGCCCGTCTGGTCTGCTGCGCCGGAAGAACCCTCCGCCGAACGGCGCCGTGCAGGGTAATCGAGAGTGGCCCACCAGGAATGGCCCGGCGGTGTCTGCAGCGCGGCACGGGCCACACGGGCCACTATCCATCCGAGCTGGCAGGCTGAGGCCGCGGCTGCCGCCTGGATTCCGCGATCAGATGCGCTTCCTGCACGAGATTGCGCCGCACTTTGCGCACGATGGCGGTCAATTGATGCTCCTCATCCCGCACGATATCCCCGCCGTTCGCTGGCCGCCCCAACTTGTACAACATCCATTCGTTCAAAGTGGAGATTGGCTTCGGAGAGTCGACCATCGTCAAATCCAGTCCGGTCGCTTCGCGCAGATGCGCCAGCGTCACACCTCCGCCGGCGACCCAGTCGCTGCCCGACGGTGAGATATGCCCGGGCAATCGATCAAACTCGTCATGAATCTCGCCGGTCAGCTCCTCGAGCAAGTCTTCGAGCGTGATCATCCCGACGAGGACTCCGCCGGCGTCCCGAACGACGGCGATATGCTGGTGCTCATGAATCAGACGTTCCATGCACTCGGCGATCATCATATCCGCCTGCACGCTGATAATCGGGCGCAGGATGCCGCGCAGCGATGGCTCGTTGCGCGCCAGCCGCAGGCTCGACACGATGTCCTTGAAGTTGACATAACCGATGATACCCTGAGGGTCTTCCCGGCGTGACGTGACGGGAAAGCGGGTATGCATGTCGGCGTGCGCCGCCACCAGCGAATCGGCCATGGAGCCATCGACGTTCAGCATGGCGATGTGCTGCGCCGGCAACATCGCAGTGCGGACCGGTGTGTGGGCAATGCGGGCGGCGTTGACGATGATTCGCTCCTCCCGTATTCCGATCAACCGGGAAGTGCGAGCCAAGGCCGCAATCGCCTGGAGCTCTTGCAGCGCGGCCTCCACAGGCTGTCCCGCGTCACCGCCCGGACGCCAGCGCCGTTCGCCCAGTCGCATAATCAGGTACGTGGAGTTCTCCAGGAACCACACGACCGGCCAGACGCTGTAGGCGAACCACTCCATCATCGGCGACAATCGCAGACACACCCACTGCTTGTGCCGCAGTGCGAAAACCTTGGGCACCAGCTCGCCGATGATGATCGTCACAATCGTCAAGGGAATCGTGACGCAAAGAACGGCCAGGAACTGGGCCCAGCCGGCGGACCAGCCACCGCGCTGAAAAAGGGGTAGTAAGGTCTCCATCGCCCCCGCACCGCCCGTGGCGCCGGCGATGACGCCCACCAGTGTGATGCCCAGCTGCACGACCGCCAGACTCGCTTCCATGCCGGCCTTCATCCGCTTCGCGGATGCCGCGCCGCGGCGGTGTTCCCGTTCCAGCGTGTCGAGCCGGGCCAGAGAGATCGAAGCCAGCGCAATCTCGTAGGCCGCGAAGATGCCGTTGACAAGCACCATCACCAGCATGACGACAAGCTTTACCCCCCACACTTCTCCGCTCCGTCAGTCCATGATTTGAAACAGATTGCTGTATTGATCCGTCCACAGGGGTACTTGCTTGTCAGGTTGGACTTCGTCACTGGCCTCCGCCAGCGCGGGCATGGACAGTAGATCGGTGTTCCTGGTCACCAGCACCCATTCCGACGCCGCGTCTGCGATCCCTTCGTCCCGATCGTTATTCACCGTGCGAAGCGGCGACTGGAAGTGATCGGCCAACCCCTTCACGACGGGGCTGAGATCCAAGTGCCGATTACTGATATGGACGGCGATGACTCCCTTCGGCTTCAGGTGCCGATAATACAGCTCGAACGCCTCCTTGGTCAGCAGATGCACAGGAATGGCATCGCCGCTGAACGCATCCAATGCAATCAGATCGTACTGCTGGGGCTCCTGGCGGTCCATCGAAATACGGGCGTCGCCCAATTCGATATGGATCTCCGCCGGGGAATCGGACAGGTAAGTGAACTGAGACGTCGCGATCTCGCGGACGTTCGGATTGATCTCGTAAAAACAGTAGTAATCCCCCTGCCCGCCGTAAGCGGCTAGGGTACCGGTCCCCAAGCCGACCACGGCCACACGCAAGGGACCACTTTGCCGCATCAGCGTCAAGGCAAGTCCGACACCGCTTTGGGGATCGTAGTACGTCGTCGGCATCCGGCTGCGCAGCGGATCCAGGAACTGCGAGCCGTGCAGAATCCGCCCGTTCAGAAGCTCGCGGATGCGATCATCCCCGCCGTAGTCCTCTTCTTTGACCTTCAGCACGCCGTAAAAGTTGCGTTTCATGATAATCGCGTCCGAGTCGAACGCGTGAAACTGAGCGTGGACGACGATCAACAGGAACGCAAAGCCGAGAATGAATGCCGCCGACTTTTTCCAGAAGTTGTTCAACAGGAAACTCTGCCACAAATCGTCCCACAGCACTCCCATCGCAATCATGAAGCCGGCGATCAACGTGATGTTCATTTCCACCTGGAAAGAAAACAGCTGAGGGCA